>JAOTZM010000152.1 GCA_029861345.1 Candidatus Nitrosopumilus sp. | reverse complement strand
TTGGGATATTGGCGGTAATGCATCAACAACTCAAATGACAGATGCAATTATCAATTATGCAAAAGAAAAATTAAGGAAATAACTAGTTTATTGCTTCTATAAGGATTAGTTCTTCAAAGAAAAGTTTTTTTTTTGCCAAAATTCGGGTCTTCCAACCTAGTTTTTGAGCGTAATCAACTAATTTTTGATAGTTTGATAGGGATGAAGTTACAAAGATAAACTTGCCATTTTCTTTGAGATTTTTGTGTACTGAATCAAAGATTTTTTTTGGAATCTCAAATCCCTCCGCACCGCCATCTGTTGCAATATCTAAGATTTCATCAGTTGCAAGATATGGTAGGTTGCATACAATAAAGTCAAATTTTATCTTTAATGCATCAGAACCATTACAACAAACAAGATTTTTTGTTTTGTATGTTTGATGTTTTAATACTTCATAGTTTATGTCAGTTCCAACTACTAAAGAAAAATTCTCATACAGTAATTTTGTTAAATATCCAGAACCACTCCCAATGTCTAATGCAGAATCTCCTTTTTCATTTTTCATATAATCTGCTATGAAAAAAGTATCCTCAGAAGGAGTATACTCATCATTTTTCAAGGATTTGATTTGCAAGGTTAATTATTTCATCTCCTGAAAGATCATCTACTCGTTTATCTATTACCGTTTCTTTGTTGAACTGTTTTAGAATATTTTTGACAGTTTTTCTTCTATATGAGAAGATTTTGTTAATTGTTTGAATTAGATCTTTTTTCATGGCGTTTTTTTTAATAATTCTCAGAATTACGGAATCAATCTTTGGTGGCGGTGAAAAATTATTTTTTCCTACCTTTGAGAGTACCTTGATTTCAAACGCATGATTGGCAATAATACTAATTGCTTTTCTCTTTTTTGAGAATTTTGTAAGTAGTTTTTCGGCAAATTCTTTTTGAACCATGATTATTCCATGAGAGAAAGAAATTTGTGCAAGCCATTCTATTGCATCTTTGCTTCTAGAGTATGGCAGATTAGATACAAAAATAGAAAAAGAGTCTTTTTTTTTAAAACCATCACCTGATTTTAAGACAAGATTATTAATTTCAGAAAATTCAGATTTTGCATTCCTAATCAGTTTTTCATCGGCATCAACTGAGATTACTTTATTAGCATTTTGGCACAGGAGAGGAGTTAAGATTCCTAATCCAGTTCCTAACTCAAATACAACATCTTTTTTTGTGATTTTAGCCTCAAAAACAATGGATTTGGCTACTGAATTTGAGTTAAGAAAGTGTTGTCCAAGTTGTTTTCGTTTTATCATCTCTTAACAAAGAGATTCATTCTACTTTGACCAGTAATTTCATCCATAATTCGTTCTGAAATGTGTTTTATTGGCTCTTTGAATCCAACTCTCTCTTGTAAATCTTGGTAGTTCTCAAACTTTTTCTTTTCTCTTTCTTCAAGCATTGTTTTCATGTAGGTTTTTCCAATTCCTGGAATTAATTCAAGTGCATGAATTCTTGGTGTTAAAGGCCGTGCATTATTTAGGTATTCTACAAATTTTGACTCATTGGTAGTTACAATGTTTTCCACTACTGCTGCTAATTCACTTTGAGCTGATGATGATACATGGTCATACTCCATCTTTCCTAAAACAGATAGAACTTTAGTTCGCCCTTCTTTTCCGATATAAATTCTCTCACCCACCTCAAATATCGAATTGGGAACTCCTAGAACTTCTAAAAGAGTTAGACGGTCTTCTCCAATAGCGGTTACTATGATTCCTTCCCTTCCTCTAACAGTAGATGATTTTCCTCGAGGGTTAAAATCTAGAACATATGCATATTCCTCATATTTTCTAGGGGAGGATTGTGTCCTGTACAAAATAAGATACTCCTGAAAATTTAGGAGTGCTCCTTAATTATCTTGAGTATTTTTTCTAGAGTTTCAGCAAGAATTAGTTTTTTCCAACCGAATGTAAAAGAACGTAATTCAGCTAAACTTGTTGGTCTGATGTTTACTATTTCAACTGCTTCTTCTTCTGTTAATTCACATTCTTTTATGAGTTTTTTTTTCATGTCCTTTGCATCTTTAGGATCAGTTGATACAAATTTTGAAACATAATCATAGGTCCAACGTTGGATTTGATCCATCTGTTCAGGATCTACTTTACCTAAAATTTCTTGAACTTCCGAAAGAGAAATTGCTTGTTTCTTTTTTATTTCTTCCATATCTATACACCGAATGGTTTTATGTGATCCAGTCTAGTGATTAAGGTTTTCGATTTTTCTCCTAATTTCACATCTAGTGTAATTGCACGTCTACCAACGCTGGTAATGACACCCACTTTACCGTGATATCTTCTATGTGGTAATCCTTTGTGCTGCCTTGGATCAATAATGACAAGTGCTTGCTGACCTTCCTGGTATTCACGTAACAAGAATGAGACTCCTCTAGGAGCCTTTTTCTTCATAACAGATCTGGATTTGTGCTTAAATCCATGTGAACGACCATGAGATTTCTTAGTTGCCATGTAGTGTAAAACCTTTGAAAGCCCTATTTTAACACTTAGCACATAATTAAGGAAAACTTAACCCACAATATCGGTTCTAAGTTGACCACAAGCAGCTGAGATCTCAATTCCTTTTTCCACACGAACAGTACAATTTATACCAGCGTTGTACAAAATTCGTTCAAATTCAAGGACACTATCTTGTGTTGGTCGCTTAAAATCACCAGCAGTGGGGTTGATAGGAATTAAATTTACGTGAGAACCGTTTCCTTTCAAAATCAAAGCTAGTTCTTTTGCAATTTCAGGTGAATCATTAATTCCTTTCATAAGTGCATATTCAAATGTCACACGACGTCCAGTTTTTTTATAATATCTTCTACCTGCTTCAATAATGTCTTCAACAGAATTAGGTCCTGCTGTAGGAACTAATTTTTTTCGTAATTTATTATTTGGAGCATGGAGAGATATAGCAAGACCTATCTGTAGATTTTCTTCAGCTAGTTTATCTATTCCAGATGTGATGCCTATGGTAGAAATGGTTATGTGACGTTGGCCAATTCCAAATCCTCTATCATGTGTTAAAATTCGCACAGCACGAATCATCTCATCATAGTTTGCCATTGGTTCCCCCATTCCCATAAAGACCAAGTTTGTTACATGTTCTCCACGTTGCTGTAAAATATCTGCAAAATGAATTACTTGAGCAACTATTTCTTCAGCTTTGAGATTTTTTTCAAATCCCATTTGACCGGTTGCACAAAATACACATCCCATTGCACAACCAATTTGAGTGGAAACACAAATTGTTGATCTTGGATGACCATTAATCTTTGATGGGGGGTATTGCATTAGAACAGTTTCCACAGAAGTTCCATTAGTAATATTAAGTAATAATTTAGTTGTATCTCCATCATCACTTACAGCACGATGAGTTTCATGTGTTGAACCAATAGTATAACCTGAGGTAATCAACTCTTCTCTCATTATTTTTGGAAGTTGTTTTAACTCAGAGATTTCTTTAGGGAATTTGTAATAAAGAGGATATAGAATTTGATCTGCTCGGTATCGTGGATAACCCATATCCATTACTAGTTGTTCCATTTCTTCTGGAAGTAAGCGATAAAGATCTGTCATGATATTTTTAGACCTCAAATCATATTATAATTTAATCAATTATTTTTGGAGATTAAACAAATTTCAAAAAGAAGTTAA
>JAOTZM010000151.1 GCA_029861345.1 Candidatus Nitrosopumilus sp. | reverse complement strand
GTCTTTAGTTACATTCACAAAAATCAAATTTCTCTTAGGGGCACATTTGTAACAGTATCTATGACGTACATCTAAAGTAACTACTCTACTATGCTCTTTAAGATGTGTTTGACAATAGATCCACTTTACCTCTCTTTGATTTAACTTGGACACGTTTTTCAGAGTCAAAACATACACCATTTTTGTCTTTAACAAATTCTAAAAGTAACCTCGCACAGGATCTTACAAATTCACACTAATTCAAAAAGCTACTGATGTTTTTTTGAATTACCAATGATTGCCATTGTTAGGAACTCATTGGAACTATTCATCATAATTACGTCCAATCATACGTAAAATTATCAAAAAATGACCTATGTGAAATTGATTTGTATCAAACTCAAATCTCTGTAATCTTCTTTAATCATTATCTTATTATCAAATAATCTTCTAGTGTAATTGCCGAGCAATGAGGAAGAGTTAGAGTAATGACTTTGATATGAAGTAAATTAATGGCTCTGAGCTCCGGCATGTTTTTATCAATTCCACATCTTTTTGATTCTATGAAATTTGAGAGACGAGATATACTTTTGATCGTTGGTCTTTTGCTTTTTATGATAGGATTGCTTCCCTTTATGGCTCCTGTTTATGCTGTGGTCATTATAATAGCCCTATATTTTGTAATCAAGGTCTTTGTTGCAAGGAGAAGACAATCTATTCAAAAAGATGTGGGCGAAGGTATTTGCATGGAATGTGGTTCTAAAATATTTGATAAGAAATGTCCAAATTGCAACTAATCTACGGAATAATTCTCTGATCAAATCGCTTTAGAGTTTGGATAATACTTTCCAACAGAGTTATGATTTTTGGATATTCCGTATTTTTTATTAAATCATTTTTGATTACTACAAAATACTTTCTTATTTGTCTGACAGAACGTAGTTTTTTTGATCGTGATGCATCATAGTTTTTCAAATCACTCAAGTTTGCTGAAATGTCACATAGTTTGATAAGTTTTGCATCGATGGATGCTTCTTTGAGCTGTTTGACATAGATTTGTTCTCTTGGTTTCTTTGGCAATGAATTGTCTTTTGATAAAGATAACACCAAGACTGCAATTCTTGTTCCAAACTTTTCAAACAAATCGTCAAAACTAGTATCTGTATGTTCAATAACATCTTGAAGCCAACCTGTACAAAGAAGTTCTTCGTCTACAACTCCCAAACTTTTGAGTCTGTTTACCACATCTTCTAGATGTTTTGAATAGGCAACACCATTCTTTCTCATCATTCCAGAATGTTTCTTTTTTGCAAATAATTCCGCACTTTTTACTAATTCCAAATCTTTCTCTACAGTATGTAATAATGTGTCCTTCATATTATTTGAGAGGAAATCAACATCTTTTTTTCCATCTGGAGAATTTGAAATATATGTTACATTAACAGAACTTCAAGCCTGTGAAAGAATGACCTTCTACAGGATTCTTGAAGAATATCAATTCATACCTGAATCAGATATTTATCTATACCGTGATTTTATTTCGTTATCCAAAATTCATGGATCTACTGAAGATTTCATTTTATAATGGATTATTGTAATAAGAAAAGAAATGTCTCCATTAGAAACTTTAGAGTTGTTCCCAGATCTTAAAATTTGCAGAATAATTAATGGAATGTGGCAGGTAGCTGGAGGTCACGGAGTAATTGATTCTAAATCTGCTATTTCTGAGATGGTGAAATATCATGATTCTGGGTTTACAACATGGGATATGGCAGATATTTACGGTCCAGCTGAAGAGTTTTTAGGGGAATTTAGAAGACAATTAGAAAAAAAAGATCTAGGAAAATCTGTGGCCTTTACAAAATTTGTCCCAAACCCTGGTCCTATGACTAAAAGTATTGTAGAACATTACATTGATGAATCAAGAAAAAGAATGAATGTTGAATCAATTGATCTGTTACAATTTCATTGGTGGGACTATAATGATTCAAGTTATCTTGATGCCCTAAAGAATCTTGAACATCTACGAGATGAAGGAAAAATAAGACATCTTGGTTTAACTAATTTTAATACAGAAAAAATGGACGTTATAATATCTAATGGGATAAATTTGGTATCCAATCAAGTGCAGTATTCTATACTTGATCAAAGACCAGAAATTAAGATGGTTCCCTTTTGCCAGGAAAATAAGATTAAACTGTTTAGCTATGGAACCTTACTTGGTGGATTTCTATCCGAGAAATATCTTGGTGTATCTGAACCCACAAGAATAGAGATGGATACTTCTAGTTTACAAAAATACAAGAACATGATAGATATCTGGGGAGGATGGAATCTATTTCAAGAACTTCTTACTGTGTTAAATGAGGTTGCACAGAAACATGATGCAAGTATTGCAAATATATCTATGCGATTTATTTTAGATAAACCTGAAGTATCTGGTGTAATTATTGGTGCAAGACTGGGAATCTCAGAACATAGATGTGATAATTTGAAAGTGTTTGGTATTTCACTTGATGATTCAGACTATTCTAAAATAAAATCAGTTACTACAAAAGCTAATGATCTTTTTAATGTAATTGGCGATTGTGGAGATGAGTATAGGTAAAAATCCATTCAAACCAATCTGCATATCTCACAGTAATCCTTTATCATAGTCTAAGAGAATTTACATGTTAAGCCTCTAAAGGCAAAACTGCAAAATTACTATTCCTTGAGCCAACGACTATTCTCTATGTTTCTTTGAGACTGCAATAACCAAGAAAATGTCATCATCTAGATTTCTCTTGATTATTCCCAACTAATCACTTAGATATCAGGATCCTCATAAAGAAGGCAAAGTTCATCAAATTTGTCTTCCTTACTATGTTTTTCTAGTTGTGTCATTCCTTCACGTCGATACTGTGTTATTATTTTTCCATGTGTTGGACATCGAACCACCCATGACATTTTCCTACAGCAAGTAGGCTTTTGATAAATATAAAGAGTTTTCAAGATATGATTTAAATTCATACACACAATTGGATATTTTTATTTATATGTATTCATGATCATAAAATATACTATGATTTTATGCTTTAACCTGTTCCTACTTTTTGGTTGGTTTGTCCTGGCAGTGAGGACAGAAGATGATATCTTCGCTATTCCATTTTCCACCTATCACTTCAGCTAGCTTATATCCACATTTTTCACAAACTCTAATTCGCACAAATGATGTACTTGTTTCTAACATTTAAAGAGAAATTATAATCAAGTGTTCATTCTTAAAAGAGAATTGTTTGAAAAATTGATATATTTTTACGCTAGATTAAGAAAAACAATATATGAAAAATAATTCTCACAAACCTGTTCACAGGATACTGATCCTACAAGGTGGAGGGCACTAGGTGCATGTGAAGTGGTAAAAATTAATAAAATCTGTGCTAACTTTTGTTAAATCGTGTATTTTCAAAATCTGTTTCCTGAATGATTAATTGAGAGATCATGCATCATTATTTCCCTCCTCTATTTCAAATGTCCATCTTCTCTGGGGATTAATTTAGGATCAATACTACGTATTCCCTAAATAGCAAAAATAGATAATTTACGTATGAAAAATCACCTTAAAGTCATACATTTGAGGTCAACTTTAACAATAAGCTCAACTTTTCCTCTATTTCATTCTAAAATGAGTCTTTTTGCCTACCAAATCAGGAAACAACAATGAATCAAAACATACCTGTAGTCTTTTCTC
>JAOTZM010000050.1 GCA_029861345.1 Candidatus Nitrosopumilus sp. | reverse complement strand
GTTGTTGCAGTAAAAACCTTCAAAGGAGTTCCAAATTTTTCAAGCATTCTAACTGCAAATTTTTCTCCAATTCCAGGTAAGCTACAAAGAACTGAGAGTTGTTGCTTTTCTAAATCAGAAGATTTTTTAATTTTTTTCAGATATGGTCCTTTTGAAGAATCTTTTCTTGAACACATTGAAACCAATAATTTAGCTGTATGCATTGCACTAGGAGTAGGGATGATTGGAATTTTAAAATCAAGAACAACAGTAGAAATAGCCCCATAAAATACCAGTGGATTATCAGTAATTTCTTCAATTTCATCTACATTTCCCTCCATTAGAACAATTGGATGTTGAAAATGTTCTTTGAGTCGTGCACATTGATCAAAGAGTCTTCCATCAAAAACAGAAGACATTAGATCACGGATACTTTTTCTCTCTACAACGGTTTCCGGTCCAACAATATAATCACCTATTGGAAGAGTCTTCATCTCCATGTTCAATCCAACTGACTTGAGAAGATCAGGGATTCCACTTTTTCGCTCTCTTTCATCTACGATAATTCTAAGGTTTTCGAACTTCACAGATTGCACTTGGAATGATTTGTTAATATCTTATTTGAAACTAGATGTTAGGTTACTTTCTGGGATTGTCTTCAGTAGGGGGAGAATTTGTAGTGCCGGCTTTCATCATTTCAGTAATTTTAGTTTCTTGTTCTTTTAGTGTTTCTTTGACACGAGTTTCTTGCTTTTCTAGAACTGTTGCACGAGTCTTTGCCATCTCATGTTTTTCTTCTAATTCATCAAGCAATTCTTGTTTTGTTGATTTAATCAAGACAGTACCAGCTTGTTTGAATACAGCATTACCATCTGCAACCTTTTTTAATTCCTCAAGAGCTTTTTCAGTTTCTGCTTTTTCAATCTCTAGGTGTTGTTTTTGAGTCATAATAGACTGGAGATTTTGTTGAGATTGTTGCAATTTCATTATTTGTTCTTGAAGCCAAGGAGGCATTTGTCCTGCAGACATGTATAGTAAAAAAATTTATTTCATTATATCTTTACCGATTCAATTGAATCATAGCTGGCTTGAATTAATCTAAGTGTAGAGTTGAGATTTGCTCTCAAGTGCGGTAAATGCTCAGATTCAACTAAAATTGTAATTTTTTTATCAAACTTTATCTTAGTCTTTACCGGGTTTTCTGGATAAAACTTGTTATCAATATTCACAGAATCATAAATTGCCTTTGTCTTGTCTTTTGCATCAATGATTATTTTTGCACTATAGTTTGATGTCATATGCTGTTCCAGCTACTTTAAAGCTGCATTTTTT
Organism: Candidatus Nitrosopumilus sp.; assembly: GCA_029861345.1. Classification (GTDB taxonomy): domain Archaea; phylum Thermoproteota; class Nitrososphaeria; order Nitrososphaerales; family Nitrosopumilaceae; genus Nitrosopumilus. The sequence continues at coordinate 8,837 of JAOTZM010000050.1, read as the reverse complement.
ACAAGACCAAATTCCCACAGCATCTCTGCCAAATGTCTTTGAGCCACATTCAGGACAGGTTCTCTTTTCTTTTAGTTGAAGATGGATTTTTGTATACTGCTTTCTAAGCTTAATTCCATATCTTGCACCTAATCCTTTAAGAGATTTTTTTGCTTTTGCCATTTTATTGACCTCCCTGTTGAGCTTCTTTTAATTTTTCTCTTATTTTTGCACCCACTCTAACAGAAATTTCCCCACACTGGATCATTTCTTCTAATGTGAATCCTCCACGGCCACCTTTTTGCAATGCACAAATATTTCCATCAGAATTACTCGTTATTGTAACTCTTGCATCCATGCTAGCCCATTCATCTCCATTTGGATCAACTATAATATGATCTCCAATCTTTCCCATAGTTACAGATACAGGGATTGTTGTTATTGGGACAGGTGATTCTTCACCTTCAACAAGTGTTGGAACATCATTTACCATATTCCATTTTGGGGTTTTTGAAGAAAGTAAGGCAGCAGTTGCAGCATAAGAACATGCATCAAAGAGATTTCCATCATAGTCAACAACTACGTTATCAGCAAATACACCAACAACGGATTTGTCTTGCTCAATAACTAATTGGGATACATCGATCATATGACTTTCTCTAATTCCTCTATCTACTACCCTTGCCAATTCAATAACATCAGGTCCTGGTGGGCCAGTTTCAACAGTAGGATGAGAGAGAGGTAAAAGTTCAGCAGTACAAATGAAGATACCTTTGTCACCCGTGTCTGGGAAAGGTCTATCTGGTTGTATTTTTACTCCACATATAACTTCGGTATCACCAATTCTTACTTTTGCTGATCCGTTTGCTTTAGGAATTGCATTAGTTTCAATGGATATTTCTCTGTATTCATCTAGAGCTCTTCCATCTACTCTTTTTCCTTGGTCTAATAATTCAAGGATTTGTGTTTTTTTTAATTCATCAACAACAGAAGTAGATGCCATATCTAGTCTTCTCCACTTCCAAAGTATTTGTCATTGAGTGCTTTCTTTTGTAAGTCATAAACAATTTTGCATCCATTGACTCCTACTTCCACGCATTTCTTGTATTCTTCAGGAGTTAGGACACCATCTAATTGCAATAAAGTAATTTTTTCAACACTTGGCATGTAACCAATTGGCATGTCTGCTTGACCAGCTTGATCTTCTTCATTGTTAACATCAAGAATTACAGTATCTGCTACTTTTCCAGCAGCTATTGCAGCAACCATATCTCTCATTGGGATTCCAGCATCTGCTAATGCAACAGAAGCTGCAGAAAGTGCAGCGCATCTAGTACCACCATCGGCTTGCAAGACTTCGATATATACATCGACTGCGGTTCTTGGGAATTTTTCTAACATAACTGCAGGCTCTAGTGCCTCTTTGATTACTTTGGAAATTTCAATTTCTCTTCTTGAAGGAGCAGGATTTTTTCTTTCACCAACAGAGAATGGCTCCATATGATATCTAACTCGTAGAATTCCGGTATCAGTATTGGACATGTGTTTTGGATGAACATCTCTTGGACCAAATACGCCAACTAATATTTTGTTTTCACCAAACTCAATGTAAGCCGAACCGTCAGCATTTTTTAGTCCACCAGCTTTGATCATGATTCGCCTTGGTTCATCAACTTTCCTTCCATCACAACGGATTCCATTTTCGTCCAACAGGACCATCGTTGCTTCTCTTCCACCCATTATGATTCACCTTTTGATTCTAACATTTCTTTCACTTGATCAGTCAAATTAGCAATGTGTGCTTTCTCATCTACCATTTGGATTGCTTTTTTAGCCTTTAATAATCCCTCGGGAGACTCGCATGAAACTACAACCCAGCCATTTTGACCAATTGTAATTGCGGCATTTGTGGCCATCTCGATAGTTTGAATCATTGTACCTCTTTTTCCAATTAGGCGTGGAACCTTACTTGGAGAAATTTTGACCAAGTCTCCGGAGTCTATTTTGCCTAAATCTCTATCAGAAATTGTTACAAGTGGATCCCTTGTTCTATCAAAATTAGCAATTCTTGCAGCAACAAGATCTCCTGATTTTAGTTTTGAGGTAAGTTCATCAGCATGAGCAGAAAAGTCTCTGCCAAAGACATCTTGTGCAGGTAAGAAACCAACATAGCAAGAATTGATATCCAGTTCCCAGGACAGTGATGTGTGAGAAATGACTTTGCCAATAACAAGGTCGTTGATTTTTGGAATGTATTTTCCTGTTAACGGAATTACTTTTACAGAATCATCATAAATTTCAGTGATTCCAATAGTTGTAGAAATTATCTTATTTCCGTCAAGTATAACATTTTGTTCGGGTCTAAAAGGTCCAGTAGTTACAACATCACCTGGAATAACATATTTTCTTTTATTATCCATTATTGTATTACCTCAACTGAAGCAGAGCCTTTAGTTATAGAACCTAATCTATCTATCACGTTTGGCCTTGCTGCAGCGGGTATTTCAAGTATTGCTTTTAGAGAACCATTATTTTGCCATTCTTCTTTTTTTAGAGAACCCACGGATTTTAGAACTGCATATGATTGTGATGCATATTGCGCAGGAATAATAATCTCCAATTGGAGATTCTCAGATTTTAAAGCTATAATGGAGCGCAATTTTTCAACAATATCTTTTACCTGCTCATCTGCGCTTTTTTGAGGATCAATTGAAACTCTGGCATCCTTCATAGCTTGTTCAACTCTCAATGGAGGATGAGGCAAATGAGTTTTAGGATCCACGTATGTCTTGGCAATAAATACAACAATCTGTTTTTTCTTTTCATCAATCATTTTTCGTCTTTGGTCAGTAGTTAGATTAAGATCACCTTTTTGAAGAATTATCTGAGCAATTTCTGTTTGGTCTTCAGTTTTGAATGCCTTTAGTAATTTTTCAGTTGCTGGCTTTGTGCCTTTTCCTGAATCAGTGTAAATTTCATCTGAAACCAAAACTGCAGCAATGTCCTTTTTCTTTCCTAGTTTGTAATCTAATGCAGGATCTGGTTTCACCAGAATTTCAAATTTTTCGCCTTCAAAGGAATATCTTACCACTGTAACATCAGCCATTTCTAAAACATGTATGATAATTTGGTATTTATCTATACGTATGAGATTATTACAATGACATTACCTAGGTCTTTAAGTAACTCAGATATGCAAAAAAACAATTCAGAGTTAAGAGGAATTATAAATTACCTATCAAGACAACTAAAATTTGGAGAAGAAAATTAAAATCAACTAAATATTTAGAACAAAAGAATAGACTCAAAGAAGACAATCAGAGATATTTATTTAATTAAATTAATTATTTTATGTATGAAGTGTGCTTTTTGTATGGTCAATGAGGCAGAATATGATTCTAAACCTGATTGGAATGTTAGCGGAAAGCTTTGTTCAGAATGTTACGATTACAAATATGTTCATGATCCCAAGTCATTTGTTAACAAATCATTTTTCAGAAAGATCTTAAAAATATCTAAAAAAAAATGGTTAATCGCCATAATTACTTCGTTGTTGGTTTTTAGTGTTATAATGAGGATAATTGTTCAAAACTAACACATGACACTAAGACAAGCATTAGAAGATAATCATTCCTAGTAGAGGATAGCAATGAAGAAACGCAATGCATTAATCAAAATGATTAGGAACTACACAATATGAAATTAGGGATTAAAATTGTAATAATTATAATCGTAGCAATTCTTGTACAAGTTTTAGGGAATCTTTTATTTTAAAATAATTTAATCTTCCGAGGTGTGTTTACATCTAGAAATTATAGATTGTGGGAGGGTAATGAAACTAAGTAAAGTATTAGAAAAAAGAAAAAGAGAGGTTAGAATCCTCTAGTAATTAGCTCTTTGGATAAAAGTTCATGATTCTAGATAAAGATGTTTTATGTCATTTTTTGAGTATAATTATTCATGTCAGAAATTGTATCAAGGCAAAGTCAAATAGAGGAAAAGACATTGAAGAACATCTGAATCACGCACATGTGGGTTCTTGGTTTAGTTACACAAAATATGATCAATCTGGATTAGAATAGAAAGAAAAGAGATATTCCAGATAGTTTTAAACCGGAAAATTGGTTGTACAGTTAAGAATGAATAAACTTGGTGATAAAAAACAAGAGAATTGTAAAAAATGTAAAAATATTCAGACTTTTGAGATTTCAGAAATAAGTGAATATGGAGAAGTTTTTGGTATTTGTGACAAATGTAAAAATATTATGCAGTTATAGTAATCCAGGAAATTCCAGTACAGTTAACGATAATTTTAGAATTAAAAAGAGGTCTAAACAGGTAAAAAAAGTCAGATAATATCCTCGAAAAGTTATAGGTATTTGTAAAACTCGCTAGATTTTTATGTGGATTTTGAAGATTTTTGTTCAAGATTTGTCATCTCTAGAGGTAATTAACAAAGATAACCAGAAAATATCTGTAAAGATAAAAGGTATTCCCTTACAGTACTCAAATGCACTTAGACGTGTATGTCTAAACGGAGTTCCAGTCTTTGCAATTGACACAGTAGATATTATAGAAAATTCTTCGATATTACCCGATGAAGGAGTCGCACACAGATTAGGACTTATTCCAATTAAGACCGACTTGTCTAGATTTAATGAACCATCCAAATGTGATTGTCAAAGTGAGTCAGGGTGTTCAAATTGTAAAGTTATGTTAGTTTTAGACTCAGGAGACTCAGATGTGACAAGGACCATTCTTTCAAATGAGTTGTCATCTGAGGATGATTCAATAAAACCAATTTCAGATAAAATCTCAATTGTTCAACTGGCCCCTGGGCAAAGAATTAAGGTAGAATGTTATGCAAGATTAGGACGCGGAACAGAACATGCCAAATGGAACTCGGCAAATATTTCAACACTTACAGAAACAGACAAGGAAGATGAAAGAGTTCTCACAGTAGAATCGACTGGTGCCCTAAGTCCAGAACAGATTATTCTCACAGGAGTAGATGAAGTAAGCAATAGAATTGGGGAATTCAAAGACTTGATTTCCCAAATCGAAGAATAAACTGAGCATACACATTATATTTGGGTTTTAAACCGCATTATTCACATGACTAATCAAGTGGTTATACGCATGGCTAAAGATCTAAAGAAAGCATCTGTGAAAAATGACGCTCCAATTTGGGCAAAATTGGCAGAATATGCACTAAAGCCATCTATTGCAAGGAGAGACATCAACTTGAACAGAATTGATCAACTAACAAAAGAAAACGATATAGTAGTATTTCCAGGTAAGGTTCTCGGAACAGGTAATGTTTTCCATAAAATTACACTATGCTCATTTTCAATTTCAAATTCTGCAGCTAACAAAATCCTAGAAAATGGCGGTAAACTAATTAATTATTCTGATCTAATTGAACAAAATCCAACTGGAAAAGGAGTGGTACTACTTGGCTAGTCAGGAAACAGTTGTAAGAACAGATAGGCCAATAGTAGTAGATGCAACAGACCATATTGCTGGCAGACTATCATCACAAGTTGCAAAATTATTACTCAAAGGAAATAGAGTTTCACTTGTAAATTGTGAGAAAATTATGATTAGCGGAACAAGAGAAAACATCATCAAAGAATATAGAGAATTTTTGGAAATTAACAGTATTATTAATCCAAAACATGGACCTGTCCACTATAGAAGACCAGATACCATGATGAAAAAAATGATTCGTGGAATGCTACCATACGAGAAAAAAGCATCTGGTGTTGAAGCACATAAAAGACTTAGAACTTACATTGGTTCTCCAAAAGAATTAAAATCGATTGAGAAAATTCAAATTGAAAAAATAAAAATTAAAAAATCTGCATCAAATTATACAACAATGGGAGAATTAGGCAGAGTAATCGGGTGGACTGAATGACAATTCCAAAAACTGAAATTTATTTTGCAACTAGAAAAACATCTAGTGCACATGTTCACATTACAAAAGGACAAGGGAAGGTTAGAATTAATAACATTCCAGTTGAAATGATCCCACAAGAAACTGCTCGTGAAGTAATATTAGCACCCTTAGAAATAACAGGAGATTTGAGAGACAAAATAGATATTTCTGTTAGAGTAAGAGGAGGGGGTTTTATGGGCCAAGCTAGTGCAGTTGCAACTGGAATCTCAAGAGCACTCACAGGATGGACAAAATCTAAAAAAGAACCAAAGGAACATCCATTCCCGAAATCAACCAGAGAAGACCTTAGAAATCGAATCACCGAATTTGACAAGTATCTAATTAGTGGAGATGCCAGAAGAAAAGAACCAAAGAAATTTGGTGGACCTGGTGCAAGAAGAAGAAAACAAAAATCATACCGTTAGGCTGTGAAGGCTGTAATATTAGCAGGTGGCAAAGGAACTAGAGGCAGACCATACACAGAGTTTTTTCCAAAAGCAATGACACCTATCAATGGTAAACCATTGATTGATTATGTCGTTAAATATATCAAATCCTTTAAATTTGTAAAAGAAGTAATCATTATTTCAGATTTTGATGGATTAGGAGGACAAATTAGGAATTATTATGGAAATCAAAAAAACATCACTTTGATTCAAGATTCACAAAGTGGTACAGGGGGAGATTTGTTACACATTGAGAAAAAACTCAAAGGCGAATCAGAATTTTTGTTATGGTTTGTAGATAATTTGTGTGCAATAGATCTAAAAAAGATGCGAGAGTTGTTCAGAGAGAAAAATAGTTCTGCATGTATTGCAACTAGAATAAAACGAAGAGAAGAATCAGGATTTGCAATTGTGGAAGATGGAGTCATAAAAGAATTCAAAGAAAAACCAGTAATGAAATTGCAGCTATCAGAATGTTTGGGCATCTATATGCTGGGAAATGATATCATCAAAAAAATTAAAGCAAAGAAGAAGCAAAAGCAGATCAATCTATCATATGATATTTTACAACAGCTATCAAAGGAAGGAAAAATTAGTGCCTATGATATTGGAGATAGAGAATGGATTGATGCAGAATCCCCAATGGTTTTAGAAAGAAATGAAAAAACAGTAAAGAAGATCATAAAACAGATGGGATTTTAGACTTTTTTTCAAATTCAGCAATTTTGTCCTTAAATTGCAAAGTTTGTGCAATATCATCTAAACCCTCTAAGAGAATTTTTTTCTTGTGAGAATCCATCTCAAAAAATATTTCTTCAGAAGAAGTTTTGATGATTTGTTTTACAAGATCTACTTCTATTGTGTCTTTTTCTTGTTGCAGTTTCTCAACTGTTTTTTGATCTAATGAAATTGGCAAGATTCCATTTTTAAAACAATTACTAAAGAAGATATCTGCAAAAGAAGGTGCAATAATTACAGAAAAACCATAATCTTGTAGTGCCCAAACTGCGTGTTCTCTACTAGAGCCACATCCAAAATTATCTCCAGTGACTAAAATTTTAGAACCATCATAATTCGAATTATTTAATATAAAATCAGTTTTTTTGTTTTCTTGTTCATCAAATCGCCAATTATAGAACAAGAATTTGCCAAATCCAGACTTTTGAACTAACTTCAAGAATTGTTTTGGAACAATTTGGTCAGTATCTACATTTACCTTGTCGAGGGGAGTAATGATACTATCTACTTTTTTGAAAGGCTTCATTCTAATTCAAATCCAAATCTCTCACATCTACAAAGTGTCCTTTAATTGCAGCAGCAGCAGCCATCACAGGACTTACTAAATGAGTTCTTCCACCAGTTCCTTGTCTGCCTTCAAAATTTCTGTTTGATGTGCTAGCACATCTTTCACCAGGAGATAAGATATCAGGATTCATTCCTAGGCACATACTGCATCCAGCTTCTCTCCAATCAAAATTAGCGTTAATGAATATTTTATCAAGACCCATTTCTTCAGCTTGTTTTTTTACCATCTGGGATCCTGGAACTATCATAGCTCGAACGTTTGGTGAGATTTTTTGCCCCTTGATTACTTTGGATGCTTCAATAAGATCTTCCAGTCTGGCATTTGTGCAGGAACCAATAAACACTCTATCAATTTTAATCTCAGTAATTGGAGTTCCCCCTTTCAAATCCATATACTGTAATGCATTTTCTGCACCCTTCTTTTGATTTGGATCACCCTTGGAATATTCTTCAGGAGTTGGAATGTTCTCAGTCACATCACACGTCATTCCAGGATTTGTACCCCAGCTGACTTGCGGAGAGATATTATCAATGTGCAAAGTGTAATTTTTTTCAAATTTTGCATCAGAATCAGTCTTTAGATTTTCAGCCCAATACTCTACTAATTGCTCATAATTCTTTGGAGTGTATTTTCTTCCTCTCAAATATTCATAGGTGTTCTCATCAGGAGCAATTAGGCCTGCTCGTGCTCCTGCCTCAATCGACATGTTACAGATAGTCATTCTTTGTTCCATGGAAAGATCTTCAATTCCTTCCCCACGATATTCTATAACCGAGCCATTACCTCCAGCAGTACCGATATTTTTGATAATAGATAAGATAATGTCTTTTGCAGTAACAGCATGGGAATTTTTTCTTTTTCCTTCTACTCTAATTTCAAAGGGTTTAGGCTTTTCTAGCCATAAAGTTTGGGATGCCAAAACATGTTCAACTTCACTAGTTCCGATTCCAAATGCTAGAGCCCCAAAAGCTCCATGAGTTGATGTATGGCTATCACCACAAACAATTGTAGAACCAGGCAAAGTAATTCCCAATTGAGGACCAATTACATGAACAATTCCCTGATTAGGACTGTGAATATCAAATAGTTTGATTCCAAAATCTCTACAGTTTTTTTCCAAAGTTTGAATTTGGACTGCTGAAGTTTGATCTAATATAGGAAGAGA
>JAOTZM010000150.1 GCA_029861345.1 Candidatus Nitrosopumilus sp. | reverse complement strand
CTCACCCACTTGTTGAAAAAATGTTTGATGAAAAAAAACTGGGTCAAAAATCAGGAGAGGGTTATTACAAGTATTCAGATGATAAATATGAAAGAGTTTCACTTTCAGAAGAATTAGCAGAAAAATGTAATCCTATTCAACTTGTTGCCAACATACTAAACAATGCAGCGTGGTTAGTTACAAAAGGGGCAAGCGATATTGAAGAGATTGAAAAAGCTGCACAATTAGGATTAGGATTGAAAAAACCATTATTTGAAACAGCAAAAGAAATTGGCATTAAAAAAATCGTTGAAGAGTTAAACAAACTTGCTGAAGAACATGGAGAATTTTACAGACCAGATCCACTACTAGTGTCTATGCAGTAATTAATTCTAAAAGTTTAGTTACAGCTTCATTAGGGCTATCAGCTCCTATTATTTTGATATTTTCTCTATGATCAAGAAAACCATCAATGTATGGCTCAATAGAACCTCCTGTGTTTCGTATTGCAACCATGGGTTTTTTGTTCATGTATGAAGCACAAACTTCTGACAAAGTACCAGAACCACCACCCACAATAATTACACCATCAGCAGACAATGCATTTAGGAAATCACGTGCCAGTCCTAACCCAGTTGGAATCACAACATCACAAAATTCATTGGCCAGTGCAGCATCATCCTGAGGAATTATTCCCACAGTCAAACCATTTGCATCGTGAGCTCCATGAGCAGCAGCAGTCATTACTCCACCTAATCCACCAGTAATCAAAACAGAATCAGATTGTGCAATTTTTACTCCTACATCATAAGCAATTTTTTCATGTTCTGGGGTACATCCATTTGTATTATGTCCAATAACTAAAATCTGACGTTTCTTTGCCACATTCAAGATAAAAAAAGTGGCTTGAAATATCTTTCCAAGAGAAAAAGATATTAGTTAAAAATACAGACAATTCTTCATGGAAAGACGTTCAATGCCAGTATGTTTCACTGAAAAACAATACAAAATGATCGAAGAATTTGCCAAGAGAAACGGTATGCTTAATGCAAGTCAAGCTCTTGAGAGAATCTTAAACAAATAGACAATTTTTGTTATTTTTATTTTTGTTTCTTGACGTACGTTATACTGTAGTTATGCAATTTTATAATCAGTTAAGAGATCATTATTTCATCTAAATAGAATATATCCATATTTCCTTCACGACAAAAGCAATACCAGGAACAGACTTTGCAGACACAATACATCCCAGATTAGTCAAAAATCATTTCATTTAGAAAGGGAAACAGATTGCTGAAACTACAACGTCTTTCTTTTTTATTACATTTAATAGATTAAATTAATCTAGATAGCAACAGAGATTATGGGACTTTTCAGTAAAAAGCCATTACATTGTGCTGTTTGCAACAAAGAGTTGACTCACAAACATAAACCAAAAAGAGAATGGAATATCAAGGGTCTTCTTTGCGGAGATTGTCATTTTGAGAAATCAAAGGAATACTATGAAGGGAAGGTAAGACAACCATGTGTGCAATGTGGAACAACTAAACAGATTACAGATTTGTGGGAGCCCAGATGGCAATGGGACATGGAAGGATTACTATGCAAAGAATGCTTTGATAAAAAAGAAGAAAGTTTCGGTAAGAAGAAGGATTTTTGTGCATTGTGTGGAGGAAAGATGGGATTATTTAGATACAATCCAAAGGGAAGATGGAAGATTGAAGGTCAGCTTTGTAGAAATTGTTGGGATGAGAAGAAAGCAGAGTTTGGATAAAAGTGGGATTTTTTAAAAAAATTAGATGCGATGTTTGCGATAAAAAATTTTCAAAACAAGAAGAGATGATGAATCACAAACAAATTGTCCATGGAAAAGATTTAAAATATGACTGTAAAGAATGCAATAAGTTTTTCTCTAACATGGAAGATATGAGAACTCATCTACAAAGAGAGCATAGTTACAAAAAAGACAGATAATTAAATTGCCTTAATCGTTTTTACTACAGGAGGTCGGACTTTGGTAAATACCCTAAATCCACAAATACATTTGATTTCAGGCAATCGAGATAATTCAGTATTAGATACAGTGGTTCCACATCTAAGGCAAGAGTAGTTTACATCAAATGCCTCAACAGGAGTGTCTTCAACAGAATCAAAGTTTTCTTCAGCCATATTTATCACCAAAATTCCTATAATTTAAGGATACCAGATCATGTCAAAGATAATTCAATATAGACATCATCAGGGATTTTAAGTCTCATTAGTTGTCTAATTGCTTTATCATCAGCGTTAATATTGATAATTCTTCTATGCATCTTCATTTCCCATTTCTCATAGGTTTCAGTACCGCTGCCGCATGGCGATTTTCTAGTTGCAACATGCAGTCTTTTAACAGGAAGTGGAGTAGGTCCTTTTACTTTAACACCTGTTTTCTTACCAATGCCCATGATTTCTCCACAAACACCATCTAATTTTGGTAAACTGGTAGAAGTGAGTTTTACACGGGCGGTTTGTGTCATTAAAATCCGCCTATGGTTTGTACTCTTCGGTAATTTCCTTTACGATTCCGGCTGCGATGGTGGCACCCATATCTCTAAGGGCAAATCTACCCATCTCAGGAAATTCTTGGAAGGTTTCTATACAAGTTGGTCTCACCGGTCTGATTTTAACAATTGCAGAATCGCCAACTTTAAGGAACTTTGGATTTTCTTCCTCAACGGCACCTGTTGCAGGGTTTATTTTTTGGAGAAACTCAGTAACAGTTGCTGCAACTTGTGCAGTATGTGCATGCATTACTGGAGTGTAACCAGGAGCAATTGCTGTTGGGTGGTGAATAACTATAATTTGTGCTTTGAATTCTTTTGCAACGCTTGGTGGCGCATCAGGAGTTCCAAGAACATCGCCTCTTTTGATGTCTTTCTTTTCAACACCTCTTAGATTGAAACCAATGTTATCACCTGCTTCTGCAGATGGCATTTCGGTGTGATGTGTCTCAATTGATTTGATTTCACCTGGCGCGCCAGAAGGCATAACAATAATTTTGTCACCTGCTTTCATAGTTCCAGTCTCAACTCTACCTACAGGAACAGTGCCTACACCAGTAATTGTGTAAACATCTTGAATTGGAACACGTAGTGGCTTACCAACTGGTTTTTCGGCTACTGTAAAGTCATCAAATGCTTCAAGTAGAGTTTTACCAGTGTACCATGGCATGTTTTCAGATTTTTTAACCAAATTATCACCTTTCCATCCAGAAACTGGAATAAATGGCACATTTTCTAATTTGTAGCCTACAGATTTTACTAATTTTTCCCCTTTTTCTTTGGCTGCTTTGAATGCGTCTTCAGAATAATTGCTATCATCCATTTTGTTGATTGCAACAATTAGTTGGCCTACACCGAGTGTTTTTAGCAAGAATGCATGTTCCCTGGCTTGCCCGCCTGCTGCAATTGCAGTATCAGTTTCACCTTCTTTTGCAGAAAGTACTAAAATTGCTGCATCGGCTTCAGATGCACCAGTAATCATGTTTTTAATGAAGTCCCTGTGACCAGGAGCATCAATTAAAGTAAAGAAGTACTTGTTAGATTCAAACTTTTGGAAAGCAAGATCGATTGTAATTCCTCTCTCTCTTTCATCTTTAATATTATCCATAACCCATGCATACTTGAAAGTATCACCTTTTCCTGTCTTCTCAGATTCAGCTGCATGTGCTGCAATTGTTCTTTCATCTACAACACCCAGATCCATCAAGAAATGACCCATTGTTGTTGATTTTCCATTATCAATATGACCTGTTACAATCATGTTCAAGTGCGGTTTATCTGCCATATCAA
>JAOTZM010000149.1 GCA_029861345.1 Candidatus Nitrosopumilus sp. | reverse complement strand
TGAAAAACAGAGCATTTGTTTTCTTTAGCAGCTAGTTTGATTTTCCCCATTTCTTTGTTAAGTACACCTTGTGCTGCTAAAAATGCATCATCTTCCATACTCAATTTTTTAAATAATCGTGATTTGGCAAGAGGTATTTCTTTTAGGCTTGAATCAATTGTTTGAGCCTTGTCATAATAATCGATTGCATCTAGAAAGTTACCCAAATGACTAAGGGAAATAGCCTTGTTCATCAAAGCAGTTACATCATTTGGATCTATTTCAAGGGATTTGTCATAATTCTCAATGGCTTTTTGATGTTGATTTAATTCATTTAAAGATAAACCCATACTGTTTAGAGTCCAGATATCCCTAGAATTTTTAGAAAGAATTTGCTCACATAATTTTAAAACTTGTTCATAGTGTTTCAAATTTTCGAGTGCATAAATTTTATTTTTTAGGGCATAGGTATCTGAATTTTTTATTTCTAGAACCTTATCACAATAAATAATAGCCTCTTCATACTTTTCCAAATAAATTAAAGATAGGGAAATATTTTGTAGTGCAACCATATCATTAGGAATTTTTTCAAGTAAATTTTTACAATAATTGTACATATCATCATATTTTTTGGCATTAAACATTCTTGTAATGACATTGGAGGGATCTAGAAGATTTACCATTTTGCTGTAATACAATAGAAATTCATTATCTTTAACCTATTCTAATAAAAAGTAAAAATATTGTAAAAGGTTTTGTAGTTATTTCAAAACTTTACGCAGTGTTTCATTCAGTACCTTGGAATAACTGTAGGAGGATTGTTCTTGTTGTATTAGTTTTGCTTGACGAAGTCTAATTTTTTTGTCAAGATCTTCATCAATCATAATTGTTACGCGTCTATTCATGTAACACTTTTTTATGATCTTATCAATTTAAGACTTACTGTCTAGTTCCAAAAATGGGAATTTAGTTTTTTATTAAAGAAGGGACTTTTTTGATTTCAATTTATAAAAATAATTAATACGATCATATAAAATCAACTTGATTACAACGATGTGTAGGAGTTAATTTTTTACAAGATCCAAAACTGTCTTGGCTTGCTTATAGTGAACCTCATCAATCATTTTTCCATCTACAGTTGTTGCACCTTTTCCTATCTTAGAAGATTTAAGATAAACACTACAGACCTTTTTTGCCCACTGGATTTCGGTTTTGTTTGGATGAAAGAGTTTGTGTACAACAACTATTTGGTCTGGATGTATGACACTTTTTCCTGAATATCCTAGATTTTTTCCAATTTTACAATCCTTTTTCAACCCTTTAAGATCTTCAAGATCCTGCCATATTGCATCAATTGATGCAACACCGGCTGCTTTGGCATCAACAGGTATCTTAGCACGAGAGTATTTTCCACCTTCTGGATCTTTTGTATATTCAATTCCTAAATCATTTAGGAGATCAAAAACACCAAATACAATTGCTGAGACTCTTTTGCTAAATGAAGCAATATTGTATGTGTTAACCACTCCTTCAGCTGATTCTATTGATGGAATTATTTGAATCGGTTTTAATTTTCTTGATTTTTCTAATTTTGATATATTTTTTTCAATGTTTTTCATCTCAGTAACATTGTTAACTTTTGGTATGACTATTCCATCAATCCCTTTTTGTACGATTTCTTTAAGATCGTCTGGAATTCTACCTGAAGATGGCGAATTTGTCCTAACAAAGATAGAGGACTCATATGATTTTCTAGATTTTAATGCAGATTTGATGAGCTTTCTTGCATTTGTCTTTTCATTGTCTGGAACAGAATCTTCTAGATCAAAACAGACAATGTCAGCTTTTAGGGTTTTAGCTTTTTCCAGAAATCTCGGATTATTCCCAGGAACAAAAATGAGGCTACGGAAAAGCTGTGTCATTAAATGACTATGCGCCCTCTGGCTTGAGTAAGATTTTGCCAAAGAGACCTTTTCCGGTTACCATCTTAGTATGTGCCTCTGCTGCTTGTTCAAAGGTATAGGTTGAATCAATTGCTGCTTTAATTTTTCCTTGACCCATCCAGTAAAGACCCTGATCAAGTTCAGCTTTAGTACCTTGTGTTGAACCCAAGACATTAATTCCTTTGAAGAATATGTGTCTAAGATCTATTTTTGCGTCATAACCTGTTGTAGCACCACATGAGACAAGAGATGCACCATACTTCAGTAATGTTAGTTGCTTGTTGAAGTGGGTTTCACCAATATGATCAAATGTAATATCAATTCCAGGTGCTTCACCTTTTGTTTTTGCAATTTCTTTTGATATCTTAAAGACTTCTTTTTGCCAGTCATCTTTTCTGTGATCAACTGCATGATCTGCTCCAAGCTCTAGACATTTGTCTAGTTTGTCTGGACTTGCAGTTGCAATAACGTCACAGTTGTATAATTTTGCAATTTGTATACCAAAACTACCAACTCCAGAACCACCACCCATAATTAAGACAGTCTGCCCTGGCGTAATCTTTGCACGACCAACTAACATATGCCATGATGTAAGTAGAGTCATGGATGCAGCAGCTGCTTCGTCATATGATAGATTATCTGGAATTTTCGAGACATTAACTTCTGGTAAATGAATTTGTTCAGCGTATGCTCCCCAAAGGGGTCCCGTTTGGAATCCCCAAACTTGTCTCTTTATACAATCAAATTCTCTTCCATCAGTACATGCTTTACAAACTCTGCATGCCAAATTTGAATGAGAGACAACTCTGTCACCCACTTTAAAATTTTGTACATCTTCACCCACAGCAATTACATCACCTGCAACATCTGAGCCTGAAACATGCGGAAGTGGAACTGCTACTGGAACTCCTCTCATTCCCCAAATATCATTATAATTTAATGCTGAAGCCTTATTGGTAAAAATGACTTCATCTGATTTGGGTTTTGGTTCATCTATATCCTGGACTTTGAGGATTTTGGCGTAATTATCATCTGGTGCGTATTCATTGTATACTACTGCTTTCATGTGTATTCGAAGCCTTACCCATAATTATATTTTATCTTAGATCAGACTCGATTTATCTTAAAGTCTCGTTTTGGTTGCTGAATAGAGAGTAATATTTGCTTTAACTGATCATCGGTTAGCTGACCAGAGATTTTTCCTTGAGTTGCCATTCCAATGAGATATTGTTCTACAAGATCGGAAAATTCTGATTTTACCATTTTGATATTGTTTAATCGCATTCTAGCTTCTGGCGTAAGAATTTGTTTTAGAATCTGGTCTTTTTGTGCTGCCAGTTCTTTGTTAGTATTTTCTTGAGATGATTCGTTAGGTTCTGGAAAACTCATTTTAAATCTAAGTGTATACTTTTAGTTGAGGATTTTCAGTAATTAGCTCTTTAAGAATTTCTGTTGCTAATCTATCGAGTTTTTGCATTCCTTGTTTGGAAATAACACGGCCTTTCTTCTCAATTTTTTCTACATATCCAAGTTTTTCCAAGCCGTGAATGGCATTTCGGATAATTGCGCCACCAGCATCTTTGTGATGAGCAGCTCCATATCCAGAGGGTTTACCACCACCATAATCATTTCTTAATTCATTAATTCCAATTGGTCCATGAAGGTATATTTTTCTCATAATTGAAGCACATCTTGTATGCCACCATTCTCTATCTTGTGGTGGTTTATCAGCATGAGCTCCTGTTTTAACAAATGGAATCCAAGAAGGTGCAGGAATATCTTCATTCTTTAGAATAGCTGCAAGTCTTCCTATCAATACATCTGCTGGTACATCATAGACCTTTGCCATGAAGTCAAAAAATCGAGAATCGTCTTATAAATCATTGAGG
>JAOTZM010000049.1 GCA_029861345.1 Candidatus Nitrosopumilus sp. | reverse complement strand
ATTATTGTATCCAGAGATATATGAAATTGTTCAGGATTTAGTTGATGGAAATCTCAGTGAAAATGAAATTTCAGCATTTGTGACTGCCTTACATATCGACAAAATAGATCTAGATGAGGCAACAAGTTTGTCTCGTTCAATGGTAGATACTGGCAAAACACTCAGTATTGATAAAAAAATTATTGTAGACAAGCATAGTATAGGGGGAGTTCCGGGAGACAAAACCACACTATTAGTGGTTCCAATACTAGCATCACAAGGATTTACTATTCCAAAAACGTCCTCAAGGGCAATCACTTCAGTTGCAGGAACTGCAGATCGTGCAGAAGTCCTGATGCCTGTAGAATTTACTACAAAGAAGATGCTGCAGATACTCAAAAAATCAAATGGATGTATCGTATGGGGTGGTGCAATTGAATTGGCACCAGCTGATGAGATATTTGTAAAAACAGAATTTTCTTTGCATATTGATCCTCTACTTTTACCCTCTATAATGAGCAAAAAAAAAGCAGTTGGCGCAACAGATTTGGTGGTTGACATCCCAACAGGGAGAGGAGCAAAAATGAAAACAACTGGAGAAGCAGATCTTTTAGCAAGAGATATCATTGAACTTGGTCGCAGATTAGGAATTCATACTCATTGTGTAGTAACTTTTGGTGAGCAACCAATAGGAAATGCTGTGGGTCCTGCACTTGAAGCAAAAGAAGCACTAGAGGTTTTGATGAATCAAAAAAATATCCCTGATCTTATAGACAAAGCATGCAATATAGCTGGAAGCATGTTTGAATTATTAGGGAAAAAAGGAGGTTACTCTCTTGCAAAAAAAATCCTGAAATCTGGCCAGGCTGAAGAAAAAATGAGAGAAATAATTAAAGCTCAAGGTGGAAATTCAAGAATACTACCGGAAGACATTCCAATTGGAAAACATTTGCTGTATATTCGCTCTGAGAAATCCGGACAAATATTATGGATAGAAAATAGGATTATTGTAGAGATAGGACGTGCAGCAGGAGGCCCAAAGGATAAAGGTGCAGGAATTGTATTTAATAAAAAAATCGGAGATCGTGTGAAAAAAGGAGAGTTGTTGTTTACAATCTATGCAGAGAAATCATACAAGCTTGACAGAGTAAAATACATTCTTTCCACTAGAGTACCATTAGGTGTAGGTGAAAAATCAGATATGCTTATTCACACAGTAAGAGAATCTCCAGTGGTAGAAAGAACATTTGTAATAGATAGATGATTTAAAAATTTTGTTAAAGAATATCACTTCAAATCCAATATAGATTTAGAAATAATTTCGGATAAATCTACTTTTGAGAATTTCCCCTCTATAGAATTTGTTCCTATGATTTCTGTAACTCCTGCTTTTCTAATTATTCTTTCTGAGTCTCCCACAAAAATAGGATGAGTGCATACCACGTATATTTTTCTAAAATTTTCTTTTTTTAGAAATGCAATTGCTTTGAGAATGCTTCCTCCAGAAGAAACCATATCATCAAGCAGTATCAAGTCATTTTTTTTGGAAAATTTTGGAAGAGATTGTTTAATAACTAATTTTCCTGTTTTCCTATCTCTTTGTTTGTTTAATGCAAATGAGGTTCCGTTGAGGGATTTTGCCAATTTTTCTGCGTTAGCCTTCCAATACATATCAGGTGACACTATAATGGGATTTTTCAGTTTGTAATTTTTGAAGTATTTGGCAAATAAAGGAACTGAAGATAGATTCATTGTAGGAAATTTGAAAAAACTCAGAGCGTCTGGACTGTGAAAATCTGCTACGATTAATTGTGTTGCTCCAACTGCTTTAAACAATTCTGCAATTACTGAGATTGTAATGATTTCTCCTTTGAGAAATTCTTTATCTTGCTTAGCATATCCCATATAGGGTACTACTGCAACCACCTTTGATGATTTTTCACTTGATTTTGAAATTAATGATAAGGTTTGAACAAGATTAGAATCTACAGGGGGCCCTGTGGAAGATACTACAATAATTGTTCCTTTGCCAAAATTTCCTGAAATGGTAATTTTGCTTTCCCCATCAGGGAACACTTTCAAAGAGGATTTTAGGTAATTTGCTTGTAATTTTTTTGATATTTTTTTTGCTAAAATTTCAGCAGAAGGATGTCCAATAACAAAATAATTAGTCATTAGTAGTAATCATAAATTTCCTTTTATTATTAGTATTATGTTTCTTAGTCACATCTCAACTGAATTCAATACAGAATAAACATCATAGATAATAATATAGAATCTAATCATTTTACAATAAGAATAGAACAAGGAGAATTGTTTGCAAGTTTATTTGAAACACTTCCAAGAAAAAATCTTGTTGTTGCACCAAGACCTTTACTACCAACTATTATCAAATTGTATTTTTCTTTTTTTGCAAGCTTGACTACTTCGTTTGCTATATTTCCCTCTTTCATAATTATTTTAGAATCAACACCATAATCTGTTGTAATTTTTTTCCCCTTTGTCAAAACTTTATTTCCAAACTTTCTTAAAATTTCCAAATACTCTTTTCTATCCAACAGATTAAACGGAATAGATTTTTCGACAACGTAAAGTAGTGTTAAACTAGCTTGATAGTTTTTTGCCATATCACATGCATGTAAAAGTGCCTTCTCAGAATACTTTGAACCATCCAAGGGGACCAAAATTTTCATGTATAGGGATTTTTTCATAGAAATTTTACTGTTTGTGAATATTTAACTAAACTCTTGAAAATCAATTTAAAATATTACATTAAAATTCTCATTTTCAGGCATGATCCGAGACAAATTATTTATTTTTAAAAGGAGATTAAGCATTATTTCACTAAATCAGACATGGAAACTAGTTAGATGAAATTTTCAAATTATTACATTCTTATTCCATATAACACAATATAGTTAGGATCTCAGGATACCAATTTAGATAACTCTTAATTTTCTGTTTGATGTTGTATCTATGTTTAATAGTTGGGATTTGATTCTAGCAATTAATTGAAATTCTCAAAAAAAGAGGTTGAGGCTCTAAAAATAATCCTCAAAAAAATGGAAGATTCAAGAAAGGAAGAAAGAATAAGAATATCCAGTAGAAGAAAATCTCAACTCCAAGGTAAGCGTATCAACAAAGGAATAGAGAAAAAGAAAAAGCCTGTTCGGGCAGGAAGAAAAATTACTAAAAAAAGATCAACTGTCAGATAATTTTTTAGAATGATTGTTTTCTAGATGAATCATGTCGCACTTCTGCTAAAATGATGTCTATTCAACAAATTAAAAAAAGAATCAAGAATAGAATTACCTTCATTTAATGTGTATTTTCTAATTTTTTTCACCATCTTTACATAAGTACGTACGTTCTATTGTTTTTTAGAATTTTGATTTTAATTCAATTTTTCATAATCTTGTATAGGATTATGAAAATATGTACAAAAATATATTTTTTTATTAAGATCCTAAGATCTTATTTGTAGTTTTAAGAAATTACTAAACATATGATTGAATAATATAAAATATTTTTTATTATTTATGTTTAGAATGAAATATTAAATTATATTGTATACCTTATTTTACATCACCATGAGTAAACAAATTCAAACTCAATCATCAGAAAGTATCTTTGATGTTTGCAGACAAAATGCAGAAAAATACTTTGAAAATACAGAGAGTGATGTACCACAATATGCTCAATCATTTACAGGCATACAAGAAGAGTGGCTCAAAGCTTGCAAAAAGGCAGTAACATCTACAATCTCTTTGCAACAAGAATTTGCAAAAAAGACTGGAATTGATACTACCATACCAGAAGCAACAAAAAATGCAATGGTAGACACAAACAAACAAATCCTCAAAGCAAAATCTGTACAGAGTCAGATTGCCCAAGCAAGTGCCAAAGCAATCCAACAAAACATAAAGTCATGCAACGATAACGCAACTACTTTTGCTGATTTGAATAAAAATATTCTACAATCGTGGATTTCCACATTTTCACAACTAAAAAATTAGTGTGATTTCTTTTTTTATTTTTTCCTTGAATTTTTTTACTTCTTTTTGATAAAAAGGCAAATGTTCATGCCCAAACCAACTATCATTTATCTTTTCAATACATGAAACTAGAATTAATTTTGAATGAAACTTTTGTGCCATATCTAATGCTAGTTTGAAGGCATGTTTTGAGCAATTTGAACCGTCATATGGAACTAAAATATTTTTAATTTGCTTCATGTTTTTCTACTCTTGTGTTATATTTTAAAATAATTCCATTTTTTTGTCTAAAAATGACTAGCATATTCTTAATTCATCATGCCTAACTATTTGATATTGTATGATGTGTGGTAGTTTAGAAATATTTTTTGCTTCAACGAATAATAACATACTGTCAAAAAAAATATCATTCAATCATTGTTTGTAAATATACTACCAAAAAATATTTAGTGAATTTACTGACTATCACTAGAATATTGGGGATCCAATTTTTCTAATGCTTGTTTTTGATCGTCTTTTAGCACGTTTGGATAATGTCTTTAGCAGTTTTTGGCTTAACTCTTCTAAGACTTCACTTAGATCAAAACCCACTGAATTGTAAATTAGTGGAGCATGGTGTGGGGTTGTGATCATTATTGATACTTCGTATTTTCCTTCTTTTTTACTTCCAGTCCTTTGTTGTTTGATTGAAACTCTAGCTTCATGAATTTCTGAATATACTTTTTGCAATCTTTTAAGAGTGGACGCAAATTTTTTGCTAATCAAATTAACATTTTTCTGGTCTTCAGGTAATCCAACTATGTATAATGGAATTGGTGTTTCTATTTTTGATGCGAGCAACCCAAGAATATCTCTAAAGGTAATTATTCCTTGAAGATTGTCCCAGAGGTTAACTAAGCAAAACGAAGTATTTGTTTTTAGCATAGAGTTTGCAATCTTATTGAGATCATCACTAGGAGCACACTGAGGAATTCTGGTGCTTCCAATATTTCCAATTTTAGATTCCAGTTTGTGAATAGTTTTACTTCCCTTTGATCTTCTTCCCTGGCTTTCTTGTGGCATGATATACTGTAAAATATGTGCAGATGTAAGCACTTGCTTGATTTTTCCTTGGTTCATCACAGGGAGGTGATCTAGTTTTTTTGATGTCATAATTCGTCTAGCATTACTCAGTGATTCCTCTGAAGAGATTACCACAGGGTTCTGGGTGTAAATCAAATTGGCTTTAATCCATTTGTTGTCTTTAGATGACAGTATCTTCAAGATTCGTTTTGCAGTAATCACTCCAATTATCTTATTTTTTTGAACTACAGGTACTTCACGAATTCTATAATGCGCAATAATGTTTGCCGCTTTTTGAATTGAATCATTTGGAGTAAGGTGAGGAATCGTGTAAAGAAAGGGTTCAACCTTCATCGATGTGATACTTTTGGCGTTTAGGAGTGTTCTTACATTAGTTGAAAGAACAGATTTTCCATTAAGATAAAAAACATCATACACATTATTTTTTGAAATTTTGCCAATAACATTTGAAAGTGTATCTGAGGGATCAATAGTAGTGGCTTTGGAAAGCAGTGTTTTTACTTTGGTAGATTGTATGTCTCGCAAGTGTTCATAAATTGTATCAGTAATCATTTTTGTTCAGCCTACCTGAATTTTATCCCAGTTTTAAATTAATAGAAATTCTCCAGATTTTCAGAATTAATAGCTTTGAGCCAGTTTAACTACAAAGATTGTGATTTGAAAACATGATCGATCATAAACTTTGTTATTGTGATTGTTATGGAGTCAAAAAATTTATGATCGTTATGATAAGAAAATCTCTTTGTAGGTTAAGTGAGTATCAAATGTATTGAGGAGAAATGAAGGATTAAAAGAAAAATTAAGAAAATTCTAGTTGTATTAAATGGTTCCAAAAATGCCAACAGGGGTTTAGATATGGCAATTTATCTTGCAAGGCAAAATGATACAAAACTAACTGGAATTCATGTCATATGTAAGATTCCTAAAGAATATAGAGAACTAGAATATCCCGAAAAACCACTCCTGATTGAAGCAGATAGAATTATGAAATATGCAAAAAAACGTTCTGCTCAAAATGGAATTCTTTTTGAAAAAAAAATATCTTTTGGAGATATTGGTACAGAAATAGTAAAATTTGCAAAATCTCTAAATTATGACATCATAATCATTGGTGCAAGAGGACAAGGGACGTTCAAAGAAATATTTCTAGGAAGTGTTTCAAATTATGTTGTTCACAAATCAAAGATTCCGGTCTTACTTGTGAGATAGGGAAAAGGTATCAAAAAATACATTGCAAATTTTTGTTTTATTTAATAACTCAAAATAAAATTCTAATTTCAAACAGAAAGACATTTTGGATATCGATTAGTAATCCAAAACACCAACTTCAAAGACTATAAATGAATAGTATTTTTCTTGCTTAATTTATTGCAAATCCTGTAGAAAAACGATTATTGAATAAGATAGATAATCACTGGCAATTTTTCTGAGTTGTTTTTTATGCAAAACTCACAAACCTAAAAAAGAATGTAGACAGTTAGAAGTTTCTGTCTTACCAAGACATTACAGTCATGTATTATTTTTGTGAAACTATGCTCAACATTAATTTTGTAAAAAAGTAAAAAATTGGAGTTGAGTTAGATTCTCAATTAATTACCACTGTAGATTTTCCATCAGTGATAATATGTTATTTTATTGAGGGTTATGAGTTCCTAGGGTACAAAAAATGCAAAGATCATAATACACATTTGATATTGTTTTAGTGCAACCACATTTACAAGGACATTTTTTTGGTAACATCATAATCTAACTGAATGTTACTATTACGTTTTAAATTTAGTCTATTGCTAACAAATTTTTTTATTTCAATTATTAGAAAGGTGACAATAGATACCCCTATTATCTTCAACCATGAATCTATTCCAATGGGTTTACTCTGAAAAATTTCATTCATAATTGGAACATATGTAAAAGATATTTGTAACAGAATCATAACTGCAATACCAAGAAAAATTAACTTATTTGAAAAAAATCCCGTTCTCAAAATGGATTTAGTTAAGGATCTACAGTTAAACAGGTAAAATATCTCTATCATGACAATTGTATTTACCGTAATTGTTCTTGATTCCTCTAAAGAAATATCATCTTTTAGAGCCCATTCAAACAAACCATAAACCGAGATCAGAATACACGTACTAACAATAGCTATCTGAATAATTAGATTCCTTGTGAGAATTGGAGAGTTGGGTCGCCTAGGAGGACGTTTCATCACATCAGACTCTTTAGGTTCAAAAATGAGCATAGTTCCCAATGCAATAACAGTAGTCATGTTAATCCATAAAATCTGTACAGGAAGTATCGGGATAAGTATGCCTGTAAAGATGGAGGCCAGTACCACTAATCCCTCTCCAAAGCTTGTGGGGAGTGTCCAAGTGATGAATTTGATCAGAGTGTCAAGGATTCTTCTTCCTTCCTCCACTGCTGCCTTAATTGATGCAAAGTTATCATCAGTTAAAATAACATCAGATGCCTCTTTTGCAACATCTGTACCAGTAATACCCATTGCAATTCCAACATCAGCTTGTTTTAGAGCAGGTGCATCGTTTACTCCATCTCCAGTCATGGCAACTATGTTACCTTTGGATTGAAGTGCCTTTACTACTGAAAATTTTTGTTCTGGTAAAACCCTTGCAAACACATCTGTCTTATCAACAATTTCAACAAAATTGTCCTCAGAACATTCTTGCAATTCCTTTCCTGTGATAGCTGTTATGTGAGAGGAGTTTTCTTGAGATGTTGGATTTAGACCAATTTTTTTACCTATGCTGACTGCTGTTTTTAGGTTATCTCCCGTTATCATTTTAACGCGTATTCCTGCATTTTGACATTCTCTTATGGCCTCAATTACTTCTGGCCTAGGAGGATCCAACATGGCCTGAAAACCCAAAAAAACTAGTCCATTGTCTACATCAGAGATTTCTATTTCATGATTTTTATTTTCTATTTTCTTTTTGGCAAAAGCCAAGACTCGCAAACCCTTTGAAGCCATACCATCTGCAATTTCATTTAATTTTGAAAGATTAATTTCGGTAAGATTTTCGGTTCCATGATCATTTAATTGATATGAAGACATTGAAAGAATTTTTTCTACAGAACCTTTTACGTAAACTATTTTTTCACCTGCACTATCATGTAATGTAGCCATAAATTGGAGATGTGATTCAAATGGAATTGTGTCTATTCTATAAAACGACTTCATCAATGTCTGCTTTAGATTTGCTTTGTGGGCTGCTGTAATTAATGCCACCTCAGTAGGATCTCCTTTTGGCTCCCAATTCCTATCTTTTTGAATTAAATCAGAATCATTGCATAACAATCCCGTAATGAGACATTCTTTCAGTATTGGATATTCGTTGATATTGATGGCAATCTGTTTATGTTTAATTTCCCCTATCGGTTCGAATCCAGTACCAGTTAACTCAAAGAATTTGTCACCTGAATAAATTTCAGTAACAGTCATCTGGTTCTCAGTAATGGTTCCTGTCTTGTCCGAGCAAATTATTGTAGTACTGCCAAGAGTCTCCACTGCAGGAAGTTTTCGTATTATGGAGTTTCTTTTGGCCATATATCCTACGCCTATTGCAAGAGTTACCGTCATTGCAGCTGGTAACCCTTCTGGAATTACTGCAACTGAAAGAGCAACTACTTCCATGAACAATTCAGTTGTAGTTCGTTGTGTAAACAAAATTCCAAAAATAAATGTTAGAATAGACAAACCAAGTATTACAAAAAGAAGTTTTTTACTAAAATAAGATATTCTTCTAGTTAAGGGGGTTTCAAGTTCTTCAGCTACAATCATAGTTTGAGATATTTTACCTGTTTCAGTGTCATCTCCAGTTAGTACAACTATACCAATTCCATATCCATTAGTAACCAAAGTTCCCCCATATGCCATGTTTTTACGTTCTGCCAGTATGGTGTTTGACGAAAAAACTCCGGTACGTTTTTTGGCAGAAATTGATTCTCCAGTCAAGAGAGACTCATCAATTTTCAAATCTTTTGTATAATGTAGACGCATATCAGCTGGAATTTTATCTCCGGAACGAAGTTGTACCACATCTCCTGGGACAACTTCTCTTGAGTATAATCTGGTTTTTTCACCGTTTCTAATAATAACATTTTCGCTTTTTACAATTTGTCCAAGGGCCTGAATTGCCTTGTTTGCTTTGTGTTCCTGAATGAAACCAATAATTGCATTGACTACAACTACACCAAAGATTACGCTAGTGTCAACCCATTCCTGCAACATTGCAGTTATGAAGCCAGCTATTATGAGAATCAAAACTAGTGGTTGCTTGAATTGCAAAAGAAATGAAATTAATAGGCTCTTTTCTTTTTTTAAAGACATTGTATTTTCTCCAAACTTTTTCAATCGATTATTTGCCTCACCTAAGTCCAAACCTTGTTTAGGATCAGTCTGAAGTTTCTCTGCCACTTGTTCTAGGGATAAAGAATGCCAGGATATTTTTGATAATTCTTGCAATTTGATACTCTGTGATGATTTGGGTGTAATTATGTTATTAAAAGAAAACCAAATCAGATGTTGAGGCATAGCAATATATCCCAATTTGTAAACATACTAGGATTGGAGGATTCAAAGATAATTTCAAACAATTCATTCTCGCTTTACAGTGATTTTACAATAAAATCATTGAACTTTCAAATGCAGTACGGTCTGGCTCTTTTTCGTTCATGGTCTAAAGCAATTGAGTCTGCTTCTAATTTGCAAGAATCAACTGGCAAGAAGATTCAAGATGAGATAAGATCTATTTTTGATGTTGAATTAAAAAATACTTTACAGAAAACAGATTTTTCAAAATCATTATCAGATCTTGTGGGATCATTTACGGAATTAGCGTTAGTTGGATATCACGATAAATTATATAGATATCTTGAAACCATGATCCGGAATTATGATAATAGCATAGAACCCATACGTGATTCCATTAATCGAACGCCATCTGAAATAATTCCAATGAAGGCAAAATTTGAGGTTCATCACTATAAAACAGATTCGCCACAAAAATTCAAAACTCCTATTCTTGTTGTAGGCTCTTTAATCAACAGACATTATATTTTGGATCTGCTTCCAGAGAGAAGCGTAATTAGATATTTTCAGCAACTAGGATTTGATGTCTATGCTACAGATTGGAGGATGCCC
>JAOTZM010000009.1 GCA_029861345.1 Candidatus Nitrosopumilus sp. | reverse complement strand
TCGATGTCGGCTTTTCCTATCCTGGTCCTGCAGCAGGGGCCAAGGGTGAGGCTGCTCGCCTATTAAAAGGGAACATGAGCTGGGTTTAGACCGTCGTGAGACAGGTCGGTCTCTGCCTGATGGAAGCATGAATAACTGAGGGGAAGTTGCTCCGAGTACGAGAGGAACAGAGCAGCGTGGCCACTGGTTTACCGGTTGTCTGACAAGGCAGGCCGGGCAGCTAAGCCATTTAGGCTAAGTGCTGAAAGCATCTAAGCACGAATCCTATCCCGAGACAAGTTATTCTTTCGTAAGATGAAGGTCGGCAGTAGAAGACTGCGTTGATAGGAAGGTGGTGTAGATCACAAGCTTCGGCGAGTGGTGAGCCAGCCTTTACTAATAGACCAACACATCGGTTCAGCCACTTACATAGAGACTATGCGCGATGAATCATTTTTCATTCATCAAGTGGAACATATACACGACTTGTACGATGATTTTATTTTTAATCAGAATAGTGAATGCTATGCATTTTTTTGTGATTTAAAATCTCTTAGTGGATGCTATACACGACTAAAATTAATGATGTCTATTTATGAGAAAATAATATTTTTTTAAACCCGAAAAATATGTTTAACTTTTTTAATTACTTGAAGTTCAAATTTGAATGGGAGTACAACGTGCAGGGGGAATAGTTAGAGGCAGAGATTTTGCACTAACTTTTGAATAATATTTTGATTATTGGGGTAACTTTATTGGAATATCGAATTTACATTTTCAATTTAATCAAAAGGCGAGAATTGATCCTTTTTCGTCTTGGATGAAAGTGAACGTTCCCATTTGATATGGAATAACTTTCTTTGACATTTTCATCTTCAGGCAAAAATTCATACCCAAAATCACCACATTTTAGATTATCCAGAATTTTTTCTTTGATTGGGATTCCTGATTTATCAAGATCAATTTTTTCCCGTCCTTGTAAAATAACTCTAGGATAATAATCCCTCTCAAATTTTTCATAAACGTATTGTTTTAGAAACTCTTCATTAGTTCGTGCCTTAATCCACCACTTTGGGGAGACATCCATGAAAAACTCCATCTACAACTCTAATTGATAATCATGGATTTAACATAGATGTTTTTCTAAACTATTTTTACCACTAGCCATCTGATGAGAATCACTTGATATACTCTAATTGAAAATTTTAAGCATGGTGATGAAACTTGATGAGACGAAAACGTTGTTTGCGGGGTTATTAATCACCCTTGGAATTACAATACTTGGAGGATTCATTCTAACTACATTTCTGATGCCTGAATGCAGAGATGTGATATGCTAAATGCAGAAGAATATCAACTAGAGGAAATTTATGATTAAGTGGTACAAGTTTGAATTCTTTGATTGGATTCCAACTGTGATTAGATCACAATCAGTAAAAGATGAGGATTGGCAAATCATTCGCAAGTCAATGCTTAACACAGATCTTGAATTCAAATATGAAACTTTACAAAATTGGCTTGAGAAAAACAAATACTCTGATAAATCAAAAATTCAGACTCAAAATTATATGCAAGCATTAAAGCGAGGTGGATTGATTGAATAATCTAATAATTATTGTAGTTGTAATTATTGTTGCAATAATTGTAGGAATTATGGGAAATTCCAATTATCAAGAGGTTGCCTCAGCACGTGACCAAAGGAATCTTCAACTCACATTAGATGATTGTAAAAGATTATTTGATGAAGGATTCGATCGTGTCGATTGTTTTGATAAATCAATTAATGCATTTGGAACTGAGGAACAAAAACTACAATGGCAAGCAGGGTATTTCAATCCTTAGATTCTAAACTCTATCACTACACTTAATCATCAAAGCAATCTAGGTCTGCACAATCAGCACATAACCTCATCGTAATATTCTTGAATTGTTTTGATTGTCTTTGCATAACTATGGGTTTGTGTCCACATGAAAAAATTTGTTCATCTTCCAATGCTTTAGACTATGTCTAACAATATATCAAGAATCTTATTTTGTGAAATAATTCTGGTTTTGTTCTAAATTATCAAATTAATCTAACGCCTGCAAAGATTTCAACTGGCTTTTAATTTTGTAAAAAAAATAGAGATTAAGGATTTACCATCTCTAGTTTATCCTGAATCTTATCATAGTATCCGTTTTGATCCATGGCCGGAACATAAAATGTTGCAGAAACTAAATCTCCAATACCTGCTCTACAGTCAGAAACAACAACGGAATGTCCCATGCTGGACTCTGCAACACAGCCATAATCAGTTACAGCAATGACCCTTACATCTTCAGTAACTAGAGTTGGAACTATATTCCAAGGTGTTATTGTAAAAACTAGTATTACTGAAGTTGCAACAGCCACAATCACTAGAAACTTTAGCCGTGGTGTTTTTTTGTATGTTGTTTGTTGCATTTTTTCTCATTAGAAGTTATACTTCAAATTATATAACATAGAGATAAAGATCAATACTAGTGCTAACATGGTTAAAAAATAAACCACAGATTAGCATCAGTAACACTTTGTTCTCAGATTAACTATAAAGAAAAAGATTACTACTAAATTGTAATTACTAAAACATTACCTGCTAACTTTTGATCTCTTAGATTAGTGAAAATCATTATTGAGGTCATTTGAGTATTTTCAAGACCCCTAAAGAAATTATTCAAAAAAAAGAAAAAGGGTGTCCTTATTCCAAGTTTAATGGAATAGAAGCACTACCAAAGTCTTCATTGATTCTAAAGAAATAATCTTTTGAAGAATCATACTCAAACTCTGTTCCGCCATATCCAATGTTTGGACCAAAGAGTATGTTGAATTCTCTTGAATCCCCAGGATTCATTACAATTTGTCCACTTGTAAAGTCCATTCCCGAATACTTGAAGGCTATTTCACCATTCCAAGTATCATAGGCGCATATTTGAGGACTAGTGCAGTTTATAGCAGTGGTTTCTGAGCTAGTGTTCTCTGCAAGCATACGAATTGATAATATTGCTTGTCCAGTTGGAGTGATGTAAAACTCATTTCCTTCAGAGCCAATACCTTGCCAATAATATGTGATTGGTCCTACCTCAAACTTTTCAGCATCAATTTTGTAACTGTGTAAAGTCATAGCCTTTTTGATTGGTTTTTCACAATCAATTCTCTTGTATGCTGTAACAATTTCTGAGCATTTATCCAGCTCTGCTTGCAGTGCTGCTAATTCTGAATCCGCATTTTTTGGTTCGGCAGATGTCCTTTGTTCTGGCTCTGCATTTGTAGAGACTGATACCAGTCCAGAATTAACCAAATGTTGAACTCCATTTACAAATTCACCATCAGTAATGGTTCCGTCTGCCCACCAACCAGCATTGTTTTTAACCCAAGCGGGAATCACATCAGATGTTTGAGATGACGTGGAAGTAGGAGCGACTTCAATGATTTCATCTTTAATCAAAAATTCTATCCCTGAAAGAAATTCACCATCAGTAATGGTTCCGTCTGCCCACCACCCAGCATTATTCTTTATCCAAGCTGGAATTTCATTCTGGGTAGATGACATAGGTCTCAAACTAGGATCAAGAGTGTCTAAAAGATCATCCATACTTTGTCCAGAAATTTTTACAACTGCAGCAGAAACAATTTCAGAAGTACTACCATCAGGCAAGGTATAATCAACATATTTTGCATATAAAAAATCACCAGGGTTAGATACTAGCCGATTTTTTGTGGTTTCGCCAGAATCTGCAATGTACACGGTGCCTTTGAAAATTCCACTATAAACTCCATTCTCTACAACTTGAATTTCTAATCCATCAGGAGAGGCATCTGACCAAACAGTAATTGTAAACTTGTCAGCAAAGTTAGGATATTCTTTTTTATTCATATCGTTGTCGTTTACATAAATGTCGACAAAGGAATTACTTGAAACAACATCTTGTTTCCAATAAATTGTTCCAACATTAGATGAATCAGCAAATGCCAAAGGTGTTACAATAACTAATAATGGAAAAATAATTACAAGTTTGTTCAATAAAAAAATTAGGTATTAAAGATATTTAAAAAAGGCAGTCATTCCAAACTAGTGCCAAAATTAAAATTCTTCAGAATTATTAAGATTAAACTATTTTAGAGAATAAAATGTAGAAACAGATTTAATAAAAATAAAAAAAGTGTTTATCCCAAGTTTAATGGGATAGAGTCACTACCAAAGGATTCAGAGATTCGGAAGTGGTAATCTTTTCCAGAATCATACTCAAATGTTGTTCCACCGCCTCCAATGTTTGGCCCAAACATCATGTTGAATATTTTAGGCTCTCCTGGCTTTAGAACTACCTGACCATTTGTAAAGTCCATTTGAGAATATTTGTATTCTTTATCACCATTTGTTATGTCATAGTTGCATATGGCAGGACCTGTACAGAAAAGTGCCTCATTTTTATCTGAACCAGTATTCTCAACTAGTATTCTGAGGTTTAGCAATGCTTGACCTGATGAAGTGATCTCAAAGGTGTTTCCATCAGTGTTTAATCCTGGCCAATAGTAGGTAACTGGTCCGACTTGAAATACTTGAGAATCACTTTTAATTTTATATGCAGTAATCTCATGTTTTGCAGCTCTTTCACAGTTTAGTCTATCATATGCTTTGGTAATTTCAGCACAATTGTCTAATTCTGCTTGGAGTTTTGCTAATTCTGAATCAGAACTCATATTGGATTCTTGTTGTGATGGAGTACTTTGTGATGTTGGAACATTAATGATTCCAGTTTTTATCAAGTGTTGAATTCCGTTTACAAATTCACCATCAGAAATTGTTCCATCTGCCCACCACCCAGCATTACTCTTTACCCAATCTGGAATACCTTGTTGGATAGTTTCAGCAGACACTGTTGTTGGAGGTACTACCAGTATTCCTTCTTTGATTAAGTGTTGAATACCTGATACAAATTCTGTCTCAGAAATTGTACCGTCTGCCCACCACCCAGCATTGTTTTTTATCCAAGCTGGGACTCCTTCTGCAATAGCAAATGGAGTAATTGATCCAACTAGGAGGATTGCGGAGATTGCAATGATTGTTGCTTTCATTGAGAAAAATTTGCATTCCTCCTATATAACCTAGTTCTAAATATTTTCCTAGTGCCAAAAATTCTTATCGCTGGATGTAAAAAACTAGTGGTAATTGATTTTTTTCTTTTTTGCCTTTATAAGCAATTATGAAAGTCTAAAATGGTGAGTAAGGATTCCATGCATATTGAGGCTGATGAGATATGTGTCTCTGAAAAAGATGCTATTGAGTTTGTATTAGATAGGTTCTCCCAGGTAAAAAAATCAAAACGAATTAGAGAACTAGTTGAATTTCAGGCCATGAACAAGTACATGCTAATGGTTCACAATCAAGAAGAACTAAAGATACTTGGAAATTTGGTTGCAAGTTATAAAAAAATTCCATTATCTGATATTATGGAGAAATACGAAGAGCATCTCAAAATTGCCCTTAAAAAAGGGCCTACGATAAAGACACATCTCAATATGATGATGCATATTTTTGGATATTTCTCAAAATACTTTAGCCAATCAGAAAAAGACCTGTTCTATGAATTATTACGCCAATTCAGAGATGGCCACATTACTACGGGAAAAATGTTATCAGAAATTGGCCCATTAATTTACAGGTTTAATAACACCTACTTGGCTAGGCAGACATACTTTTTGTTGTACGCAGATACAAGACCTGGAATTATGTTTGCAGTCTTTAATAATAAAAGTTAAACCTGAAAGAAAAATTTAGCACTAGTAATGATAATGGGCATTAGTTAAATATGAGGTGCTAAGAATGCTAATATGGTCTATATTCGAGCCAAGAAAGTAAAAGGTGATCAATACCTTTATCTCGTCAAAAGCGTCTGGGATTCAAAGAAAAGCACATCAAAGCAAGAAATTGTAAAATATCTAGGCAAGGCCTCTGAAGTAATAAAAGATGACATTCCAGTAGAGTATAGAGAGAATCCAAAAATTCTGTCAGTTTTAGCAGCACAGAATCCTGAAGACATTAAGAAAAGAGAAGAGGCATCAAGAAAATCCATAAAACAATTATACAAAAAACTAACAGATGGAGATATCCAAAGTTGTGTCCAAATTTATGATGATTACATTAAGATTTTCAATTCTGCAGATTTTTTTGATAAAATTCTAAGACCCGTAATGCATCAAATAGGAGATGAATGGGCCAATAACAAAATTAGCATAGCTACAGAGCATGTTGCAAGCAATGTAGCCCAGACCCTTGTAAAAATAATCATGGATAAAGTGACTACTTCAGGTAACAAAAAGAAGATTCTTCTATGTGTACCGGTTGGTGAGGAACATCATCTAGGATGTGATGTAATTGAAACCTTTCTTACAAGTAAGGGGTACAAAGTTTTCAACATGGGAACTTCCATTCCATCAGAATCTGTGTTATATTTCATTGAAAATGACAAACCAGATTTAGTAATGGTGTCAATTACCTTGGAAGACAATCTCAAAGCAGGACAAAGATTAATCAAAAAGATAAAAGACAATTTTAAAGTGCCAATTGTTGTTGGGGGTTATGCATTAGAGCAAGAAAAAATACCCAAATTTGATGCAGAGGTTTTTGCAAATACAACTCTAAATGATCTGCCTAAATTAATTCGCACATCAATTACTTAGAATGCTTCAAGAAATTCTCTATTTTTGGATAACAGAGAATTGAGCTGTGTGCTGCAGAATCGGTTCCTATTCCATAGCTTATGGTGGAATCGCCCACAAAATACAGGCCCTTTACCTGAGATATCTCATGAGGCATCTTTGATTTCCATACCAATCCTGGCTCCTTTACTACTGATTCAACTAATTTCCATGCCATGGGTCTGTCCCAAAGTAATGATTTTTTAAAATCGGGATATATCAAAGTTAATTCATTTTTCATTTTTTCTACAATCTCATTAATCTTTTTTGGATTCTCGGCTACTGAAGGGTGAACAGGAGTTCCTGCAATCATCAAATGTTCTCCTGAGGGACACACTGATGGGGTGATATTTGAAATAAAGAAAAACCCTTTGGTGGTAAAATCACCTACGGGAAAAACTATTTGCCTAGAATCAATTTTTTTATTCAAAGCAAAATGAACTTCAACTACTGCAGTAGTCTTGTCTAACTTGTTTACTTTATCAACAAATTTTTTATCAAATACATCATCGTCAATCAGTTGATTGATTCCCTGATATGCAGGTAATGATATGACGACACATTCTGAAGGATGGACCACTCCATCTTTTGTGATTATTCCTTGAACTTTAGAGTCATTTACAATAATTTTTTGAATTTGTGAGTTTAGGTGGATTTTTCCGTTGTTTGCAATAATATACTCCCCCAAAACCCGAGATATTGCATCATAGCCACCATCATCAGGATATGCAAATTCACTTGTTCCACCTTTGAAAGGATTTGCACGAATCATTGTTCGTGCAAACTCGCCCAATGAAATATGATCTGCAGTGTCTGCAAATGCAAGCATACAGACAGCTTCAAAGAATGCATTTGTGTTTGAGTCAAGTTTTTTTGTAATTTCAGTTAAAGAAAGATTGTCCCAATCTTCAGTTTTTTTCATTGATGTAAATGCCATTGGAAGTAATACTTTGAGGAGTTTGATTCTGCTTGAAAAGGGAATTAATGAAAGTTGAAGCAAGCTACCTATCCCTTTTGGATATTTGTGAAATCCAGTATCAGAATAAAACGCAATTTTATCTACTTTGGCAAGATTTAGTTTTGACTCAATTCCTAATGTTTTCAGCACTTCAAAAATTGCAGATTTTTTGTAGAATGGCATTATATGAAATCCATTGTCCAGAATGTGATTTCTAAATGTAGTAGATGCGGTTCTTCCGCCTAATTTATGCATCTTCTCAAAAACTTCAACAGAATAGCCATTTTTGACTAGTAATGAGGCAGTAGTTAGTCCTCCTACTCCGGCCCCAACTACATAGACCTGCTTTTTCATAAAGATCTGCAGAAAAATTTGTATTTATAATCAGGCTAACTTTTTAGCCTAGTGCTAACTCTATTATTCCTTCAAATCAAAAACAAGTTTTTCAGCAGAGTCAAGAAATTCATCCATAACTTTAGCCATCTGTCTTTTTACTAAAAATCCAAATGGTAAAAACAGCTTTGAAACACCGTTGAATTTAATTAACACATCAATTACTACGTTTGTTCCATCCAATGTTTCATCATATGATTCAACAAAAGACGAATCCTGTAGTGGACCTGATAGTATGTGAACCTCATGTATTCTGGGGTGAATAATCACATGTTTTGTTTTCACATCTAGAACACTACCCAAAAAATGAATTTTCTCATCGACAAATATTTCATTTCCAATTGATTTTTTTATGTTTATGGATTTGAAATATTTCGGCATGAGATTAGGAAAATTTTCAACATCTGTGCTGACTGAATAGATTTTGTCTCTATTTACCCTGGAATTTTTCTTTAAAGTAAAATGTATCATGATAGAATACTCTCTCGTAGAACTTTGTACATCAAGTTTAGTATCTAATGTTTCCATATATTAAAAATTAGAACATCACCGTATGGTGCTAACTTTTAAATTATTTTTTATCACCTAAGATTCAAAAGACCAATATTGGTATACAAGTGTAATTACCACTAGATAAATTTCCTGTTCCGCTTTAAATAATTTATTTTCTTAATTTAGTTATGCTAGTAAAATTAAATTTAAAAAAAACTCTAGAAAAAAATATTGTCTCCAGGGATGTCAAAAACTATCGTGTGTGTGATTCAGATATTGATGACCTACTAAAATTTCCTATTTCATGTAAGAATTGTGGAATCCTATCACAAGGAAGAGAGTAAATTGAATGATTTGATTCATCTGAGGGATTGTAAAAAAATTGCACTGATAACTGATTTAGTAACTGGAGAAATTGCGTGTAGTTGCTGTGGTGCTGTAGTTTCAGAAAAATCAGTAGATACTGGTAATGAATCTTCAATGATTACGAGGGAAGAGTATCTAAGCAATGCAAGAACGGGGCAAAAAATATCACTGAAAATGGCAGATATGGGTCTATCTACAATCATAGAATCCAAAGATAAAGATTCTACTGGAAAATCTCTTTCTTCTGAAAACAAGAGGGCATTTTATCGTCTAAGAATGTGGGATAGAAACAGTCGATTTGCAAATACAAAAAAATCATACATCAAGGCATTTACATTGTTAGATGGAATAAGAGCAAAGCTAGGGCTTTCAGATGCTGTAGTGGAAGAAACTGCTTATCTGTTTCGAAAAATAACATCAAGAAAAATACTTGGGGGCAGATCAACTGCAGGAGTCTTATGTGCTACAACATACATTGCATGCAGGTTAACTAACACTCCAAGAACCATTCAAGATGTAGCCAATGCAGGAAATATTAAAAGAAAACAACTTCAAAGTATCTACAGGTTTATCTTAAAAGAACTTGAGATTTACCCTGAATCGTATAACCCAATTGAATTTGTAGCAAGAATTGCAAATGCAACAAATGCCTCAGAGAAAACAAGACGTCATGCATTAAAAATTCTAGACATATCCAAAAGAAGAGGAATTACTACTAGCAAGAATCCTATGGCCATGGCAGCTGCTGCCCTTTATCTTTCCTCCTTGAAAAACCAAGAAAAAATTTCACAGACAATAATTTCCAAAGTTTCAGGAATTAGTGCAGTGACCATTCGTGAACGTTCAAAGGAGATCAAAAATAGATCAGGTGGTGAAGTATAGTGGGAAGAACATGTAAAGGCATATGTCTTAGGTACAAAGCAGAACCTGCACCAAATAGGATAAGATACGAGATTGGGCAGAAACGTTGTACATTTTGTGGCATATTCTTAGACGTGGATGACTCAAGATGCATGTGCTGTAAGGCAGTACTAAGAACAAAAGCTAGAGGAAAACCCAAAAAATTCATTTGACATAATCCTGTATCTTTGAGAAATACATTAAAAAATAATCTAAAAGTTAGCACTAGAAGAAAATGGCAATCCTGCTTAAAAGCAAATCTGGATGAATTCCAGCATGAAGATGTTTTTTCTGGAGGCCCAAAATTGAGAGGAATATTTGAATCTCTTATCGTATTTGGAGTACTGACTGGTCTACTTTTGCCAGCAAGACTCCTCTTTGTAGAATATGTTTCAGATAACTGGTTTGGCTCATTAGGAATAATTTCGGCAATTTCAATATCTGTGATAATACTGGTAAAGAAGAAAAAACTGGGTTTCTTTGGCCCTATGATGGAGCGACAAATCTACAAATTCCAAAAAGGCAAGCGGGGTTTGATAGTTTTTGGCGAATCTGTGTTTCTTCTTTCAATACTAGGTCTAATGATTTTTGCAATAGATCAAGGAAATTCAGTTTATTCTGATCTAAAATTTCAAAATATAAAAAATGCTCCTTCAAGTTCTGCTGAGCAAGTTCTAGAGTCAGCAAGTGAATTAGATACTTCTGATTGGGTTATGGGATTTTTGATGGCTCCTGTGATGTTTCTTACAGCGTTTCCTCAGATGAGTGCAGGTATTGCGTCAGTCGATCAAAGCCTTGATGGATGGTTAATGCATTTTTACACGGTAGGTTTTGTTGAATATGCAGAAATGTTAGGAATTTTGATATTTTACAAGATTTCCTTTAGGAAAAAATTGACCTCACCAATAATTTCGACTATATCCACAAAAGCAGTCATCTAGATTAGTATGGAGATTAAATAATCTATGAATAATTAATTTCGAGATTCTGATTACCAGAGTCTTTAAATTAATTATTTATTGGTGGTTTCTTCTAGTGCTAAAATAGTAATTCTGCAAGATATTCTAATATCCTAATAAAATCAAAACAAATCATGACAGATATAATCTGGGGAAATGGTTCCAAGGTATTATCCGGCAACTCATTTGTCCTTAATGTGACTCATAGAAAGGATGGAAACAAGCATGATTATTCAGATTCAGAAAAGATAATCATAATCTCAGCTGATCTTCCCGGATTGCCCCATAATGAAAGCGATTGGAATGAAGAAACATTGAAAACCTGCGTGATTGATGCTTTTCTAAAGTGTGAAGTAAGCAAAAGAGATGAAACCGGAATTCTTTTGGGAAAAGTCTCGCATTCAGGTGCTGGTGGATACTAGTGTGGGAGATAGTAGAGATTAATCGCTTACAAGTTGATGGGATTAGTTTGCAATCCATCCTGTCAGGAAAAATTCCTGCAATAGTAATTCGTAATTTTTATGATGAGAAAAGTTGCCAAACGATAATTAATAGAATAAAAAATCATAGCCAGAATAATTTTCAAAATGGAAAATTAAGACACATCGGCCCATTTCTAATGTCACATACAACTGATAAGAAAAAATACTTTGAAGATGCAAAACAATCCCAAAGAATATTTGAGAGAATTTTTTGCGGGATAAAAAATCCAATAATACAGATCTGTGATGGCATTAACAACATGCTTCCAGATTATGCTATTTCTCTTGCAAGTGAATTCCAAAATGATTACTCTCCTGCCATAATTCGAATCCATGAAAATGGAAAATCTATCCCAATTCACAAGGACAATGTGAGATTTGAAGGAAAAGAATATGCGTTGTCAGGCATAGATCATCAGATATCTTGTGTTCTTCATCTACAAGAGTCAGAAAGTGGGGGGGATTTAGTTATGTACGACAAGCAATGGAAAAAAGAAGATGAAAAATTTCGAAATATCGACTTTGGGTATTCATCAAACGTGATAGAATCTAGTGAATCCTGCAAAATGTCTAACTTTAGCGCTGGAGATCTAGTCATTATGAACCCGAACTATTATCACAAGGTCACAAAAATAACAGGTGACACTACAAGAATTACTCTTGGTATGTTTTTAGGATTCTATCAAAAAGATTCTAAAATTGTTACATGGGCTTAAAACTTTCTGATTTATCGGTAAAAGATCATCTTTTATTTTATAGTTCCATACGAGTCTTAAATCTAAAGAACTAACTATATCCACTTGCATGTTGTTGTGGGAATATAGTTAGGGACAAAGATTTTGCACTCACGTGAAATAAAAAATTAATTATAAAGACATCCTTCCAAGTTTATCACATGCGCAAGGAGTTTGTAATAAAAAGAATTGATGCTTCACCTGATGGTGCACCATACGTGATAGTTTCATTGACATCTGCCAAAGATTTCCAAGAAGGAAACAAACCGCAATCCCAATTTGATCCTTCAAAAATGATGGACCCTGCCAAAATGGGGGATATGATGAAAGACCTAAACAAGATGCTTTCAGGTATGGGTGGAATGATGTCTGGAGGTACATCACTAAAGCTTGACATGCATGAATACAAAGAGATGAATCTTTCTGTAGGAGACAAAGTCCATCTTGATCTTACTAAGGATGAAAATCTAGGTGTTTGATTTTTGTATCAACAGAGAATAATGAATCTTTATTCTTTGTGAATTTTGGATAAAGGTCAAAAATTACTATCTATTGAAAACTAAATCAAAGTGAATTTACATATTTACGTAGTTTTTCAGTTTTTTCTTCAACTGATAATGGCAATAGTTCTTCCATCATAGATTTCATTTCCCGTTTTTTTGCCTCTTTTTCTTCATCAGATGAAGACTCCAATTGCACTTTCATGGACATAAAATGCATTATCATCTTTGCTCTCTCATCAAGGGACAATGCAAAGAATGCGTCTTTTACTTCACCCCATTGTTGTTTTTTAATTTCTCTCTCTTGAGGAGTTAAATCAGCATAATGATCTTTCCATTTTTTATGAGATTCTTTATCAGAATGTTTGGAATGTTTCCAGTTATCTTTTGACACTCCATCTGAAACATACAGTGCTTCACCACTTCCAGCATCAACTACGGCTTTATGATAAAGATCATCATTTGCTAAAACACCAATCTTGTAAACAAGAAATCCCTGAACAACATCAAGTTTACCCCACATTGCTTTTCCGTTTTCAACAGAATTCTCAGCTACTGCCATTGCAACACTTAATCCAATCGTGTTAAAATCAGAATAATCATTAGTTTCTTCAGTGATTGCAATGGTTCCAGAAATCTCTGGGATTTCGAATTGACCATATTCAGCACTGGCATTAATTGGAGAAATTGAAACCGTGGTGATTGCAAAAATGCTTGCAGCAACTAGTATAGGAATTGTAATTTTGATTTTTGGAATTTTAGCCAAGTAATAATTTCCAATTTTCATAGGTTATAATGCTCTCTACTAATTTTTGCATGGTAGTAATTTCTTGAGGAAAGAAAATGTCTGCTTTGTAAAGTAATTTTATTTTTGGCAGGAATTCAAGTGTTCAAAATACGTTCTAGTGCTAATTTGAAAAAAATGTGTTCGAGTTAAAATACTAATTTCAAAAAATCATAATGTGAAAAAAATTATTGCTCTACTTTTTGTAATTGCAGTCATCTCATCCAGTCCTGCATACGGACACAAACTGATTACCCATGATGATACTCACAGAAGTTTAGATAATGCATTAGAGATTCC
The DNA here is from genome assembly GCA_029861345.1 of Candidatus Nitrosopumilus sp. GTDB lineage: Archaea > Thermoproteota > Nitrososphaeria > Nitrososphaerales > Nitrosopumilaceae > Nitrosopumilus. Next base: position 13,738 of record JAOTZM010000009.1, on the reverse strand, counting down.
AGACCACAAGATTTCATGGGCAATCTACGAAAACCTTGGTCCAAATGAGGAAAAATTTTATTCGTTTGATGGAAAGCCTGGCGATTCTTTCTATGCTAGCATAGTCATTCCGAAAATTTCAGGACTAGAAGAGTATTCCCCCACACTTGTTTTGATAAATGGCAACTATGTTGAAAAAGATACTCCCCTACTGGAAAGTCAGGCAGTCATGGAAAAAGTCGTTTATGAAGAAGAATTTCCAGGAAGGGAATTCTATGAGCCTTTTGGTCAGGTAACATACTGGGAAAGACAGGAGGTAAAAACTACCCTTACTACTGAGGGCAAATATTTTGTCATGGTTTTAGATGAAAAAAATCAGGCAGGCAAGTATAGCTTGGCGATAGGAACCATTGAAGACTTTTCTGGAGCAGATCTGTTTACAATACTTCCAACTGCTTGGCTTGAAACTAAACTGTTTGTGGGAGATTATGCGTCTGTAGCGATATTTGTTTTGGTTCTAATTGCAATACTTGCAATTCCTACCATAATAGTTATCAGAAGAAAATTGACCAGAACAAAAACTAGTATCTCTAAATCTGGTTAAATAATGATAAATCCAAGTTCTAAAATGTTTACAGTAGATTTGATCAAAAAAAAGTTTTTGTGGATTGTTCTTGGAGCAATAATTTTCTATGTCTTGCTAATCTTGATTTCAGACGTTGAAAAAATATCTGAATCCTTTTTGCAAATTAATGCAGAATTTCTAGTTTTGATTTTTGCTCTGGGTTTTGCCTCTCATGTAGTGAAGAGTTTTCGCCAAAAAGACTTACTCCATACTTTGGGTGAAAAAATTCCACCTCTTCAAAATATGTTCATTTACATGTCAGGGCTTTCATTGGTCACCACTCCTGGAGGAATAGGCACCCTGATAAAGTCTATTTATCTAAAAGAAAGATTTGATGTCCCTACTGAAAAATCAATTGCAGTTATTTTTATTGAGAGATACCATGACTTACTTGCCGGCACGTCAATAATTATTACAACTCTTTTGTTTTACTTTAGTACAATTTCCCTCTCACTTGTTGTTATTTCATTTGCCATACTTGGCAGTTTTTACCTTCTGATTAAAAGCCAAAGAATGTTCATCTATGTTTACTCTAGACTTTCAAGGATTAGGTTCATATCAAAAAATTTGCCTGAAGTGGGACCCACTAAATCATTTTCAATACTGACAAATCCAAAGAATATGACCAAGGGATGGTTGCTCAGCATTTTGGGATGGGGTATAGACTCTTTGGCAGTTTATGTCGTGTTTCTGGCATTAAACGTTGATTTGGGATATCTTTTGACATCTCAAATCTACTTTACTTCTCTAGGGTATGGTGTTTTGTCCTTTTTGCCTGCGGGGATAGGTGTCAATGAAGGATTAGCTGATTTTCTTCTGGTAAGACAGGGACTAGATTTTTCTGTTGCATCCTCCCTTGTAATACTTATGAGATTGTCTACTGTATGGTTTTCCACAATAATTGGAATTGTTTTTACTCGTTTTGCATTGAAACAGAAGATTGAATCCTAAAGAAAGTATCGTGACTACAGCCAAGATCGTAGAGGACTGCAAGATATTGATTGAACATCATCAAGATTTGTAGATAATAGTCGATAGACGCGTTGAATTACCTTCTTTTTTTATTCCTGCAGCATCTGCAATGTCGTTTAGTGTTCTAGGTGTATCTGTAATGCGACATGCCATGTAAACTACTGCACATGGTACCGATTGATTTGAGCGACCATGCAGTAATTTTTTTTGCTCTACCTTTCTAAACAGATATGCAGATTTTTCTACAACATGCTCAGGTAAACCAAGTTTGGAGCGCATTCCATCAAGAAATGTGAATGCCTTGATGTATGATTTTTTTGTATTTGCAAATCTATTGTTCCTATCCCACATTCTCAGACGATGAAATGATTGCTTGTTTTGCCTTGAAAGTGTTCTTCCTGAAGAATCCCTGTCCTGTGCTTGAATCAAAGTAGACAAACCCATATCTGGCATTTTTAAAGATATTTTTTGTCCTGTCCTTGCACTGCTCTGATATTCATCCATGGTCTGTGCAGCATTTTCTTATCCAAAATCTTGATTCCTCAGACAATACAACTCCACAATTACCACATGTTATCTCTTCAGTCATTGCATCTGTAACCTTGAAGAAATGCATATATGTTTTATCTAGAGTATTTCCAGTCATATGATAGTAATTAACGCTTACTGCATTTTAACCACGAGTGATTTTTTACATAGTGCTAAGTAAAGTGTAAAATACTTTATTTCAAGATTCAGAGTACCATAATTTTTTACAGTTGTAACACTGTTTTTTCCATGTTGCAGTTCCATCGGGATTTTTCTTCATCTCTAGATTTCCAAAGTTTTTAGAGCCACAGGTGGGGTAACCATGATCATTTAGCATAAAATCATACATCCTTCATTCGCTTAGAATAGTCATAATTGAAGATTTTTTGGGGAGTAATTTCAATTGCCACCTCAGTTTTAGAATTATCTCTCAAAAATTTAGATAGTGTTGACTCTTTTTCTCCCAAGTACTTATCTACCAAAAGATCTAGAACATGTGCTCCAGTTTCATTTAAAATCCGAACTGTAGCTTCACCACGTATTCCTTTGTAGGGTGGTTTATCTGCTGCTATCTCAAATCCACAAATGGGATTTTTTTGAAGGTATGAAACAATCTTTGCCTTTTTTTGTGTGGCACAGTAAATTTTATCCTCTTTACATACATACCAAAGAGAAATAACGGCAGGTACGCCTACATCTTTCATAAAAGCAATTCTAATTGGAATTTTAGAATCTGAAATAAATTTGTCTATTTCTTTACTATCTAATTTCTGCATGTTCATCTTTCTATTCTTTAAATTATAGACTTTGTGTAACAATAATCACAAGACCATTCTTGAAATTTTTTTCCACACTCATTGCATTGTTGTACTGAAATGATATTCATATGGTGATTAAAAATTTTTCAGATATTAATGGTGTCCAGAATTCAGACTAATGTTAACTAAAGAATCCTTCTTGAATCAAAATACCACTTTCAATTTAAAATAATGTGAATCTCATCAGGATTCTTTCTAATATTCAGACGCTGTTACTAGATTATTTATTGGCACTAGAAATAGTTTTATCACTATCTTAAGTATCATGAATCAAAGTAAATGTCATGGCAGAAGAGCAAGAATGGGCAAATTTACTAGCGGAAATCTTTGACAAGCTTACACAAAAGCATGTCTCAATCACTTATGATTTTGAGAATCTTGAGATGCAAGGCAAGGTCGAAAAAGAGGGCAAAGTAATCCCAACAGGTACGGTTTCCCTAACTGGAAAACTGACAATTACGGCAAAATAAGGTGTGGATGAAAATGAAAAATTTTGATCTCCCCGCCAATTTTTTATCTTTCTTGAATAGTGGAGGCCTAAAGGTTACATGTGATGGCTCTCCATCCATTAATTTCATGATTGAAGGTAACTCTCGAATCATTGACATTATTGATATTCCAATTGAAATTACAAAAAGACCTGGTCTGATAAAACAACTATCAGAAGCAAAAGATCTTGCAAAGAATCTAAAACAAGAAAACATTACTCTTGAAATAAGACTACAAGGAGAGCCAGTACTCAAGTTAGGAGAAAATGTAAGTCCAAAATTTGCAAAAATTGTTACGTTAAGTAATAATATCGAGATAACTGACTTGAGAAAACTAAAAAAATTGACCGATGTATTCTAAGAACAGCTCAGACATGTCAGAAAATGAGACTCAAATAGAAATGGTTCAGCGATCAATTCATACTACAAAAAACAAGCCTTACAGCATTATGGTTACAGGGGCAACTGGATTTATTGGAACACGTTTGATATCACATCTTTCTAAACTAGGCTATTCTGTTAAGGCGATGTCAAGAAAAGAAATCTCAGACACTACAAATGTAAAATATGTTAAAGCAGATGTCTTTGATGTAACCCAATTGGAGAATGCCCTGACAGGAGTTGAGGTTGCATACTATTTGCTCCATTCTATGGAGGGCAGCAAAGATCAGTGGAAGGAATTTGCATCCCGTGAAAAAATTCAGGCTCAGAATTTCCTCAAGACAGCAACAAAAACAGGAGTAAAAAGAATAATCTACCTTGGAGGTTTGGTAAATGACAGTTTGGATTTATCTCCACACATGAAAAGCAGAAAAGAGGTTGGAGAGATACTTGCATCAGGGAACATTCCAGTAACAGAACTACGTGCATCATTAATCATTGGATCTCAAGGGGGTTCATATGCTATGTTACGTTACCTAGTGGAAAGACTACCAGTCATGGTTTGTCCTTCCTGGGTCAAATCACTTGCACAGCCCATAGCAGTTGATGACGTAATAGAATACCTTGCAGGATGTATGATACATCCAGAGACAGCAGGGAATATCTATGAAATTGGAGGAAAAGACAAGATGACCTATGAGGAACTCATGAGAGTTTATGCAAAATATTTGAACAAGAGTCTATTTGTGATACAGATTCCATTTCTTACCACACGGCTGTCCTCGTACTGGGTTGATCTCATTACCCCTGTAAAGGCCTCGTTGGCAAGACCACTCATAGATAGCCTGGTTCACGATACAGTTGTCAATAACAATTCTATTGCCAAAATTATTCCATTGCAACTCAAGTCAGTTAGGGACGCAATAGATATTGCAACAAAGGAAATTAGAGAAAACCCTCCAGATTCCCCATTGCGAGAAGAGCGTACCGGATTCAAGATTAATCAGAAACTGTTACTTGCATCACTAATTGCAATGGCACTAGTTGGAACAACATACTATTGGTTGGATGATAGATCTGAACTCTTTGAGCCTGTTTGGATTTTTGCAGGAGTGCTTTGGTATATTGCAATAATAGCTGCAATAGTTTTTGTGAAAAGTAAAACAAGGCTGGGATTTCTCATTGCAGGTGTGCTGTCATGGATAACCTTGGCATTCTGGCTCTTTGACAACTTTTATGTTGTGTTTGAAACCTCGCTGATAATTGACAAGCCCAATGAACTAATAACAATTAGAAATTTCATTTGGACTGCATTGTCATCTATAGCTGTAATTGCATCACACAATACGTTTCACAAAATAATTGATTATCAGTATAAAGGAAAGCCTATTTGATTATCCATTATTTTTCAATATTTTCAACATACCACGTTTCCACTGAATTGATGCATTCCTCATATTCATTTTTCATATCAAATGCATCGGAATTTCCATAATTATTTTCACAGTGATCCAATCCTGCTTGATATGTTTGTTGTAAATTTTGTGATTCATTAATTGGTATTTCTCTAAACATTGGAAATGTATCTGAGACAATACTATTTACAATAAACAATGCTGCCAAGAATAGTGGTGCACCAACTGCAATTATAACAAAAATTTGTCTCATGTTATTATAATGTCAGTATCGCTAAAATAGGACTCCTTTGTTTTGGATTTTAAAATTAGCACTAGTTGAAAAGGTTGCAACTATATTTTCCATCTCGTTTTTCATTTGTCTATGTTGCCACCACTTTACTATTCCAATTCCACTTGCGATAACTACAAGTCCAATCAGAATCCGCATTATTACATTTTTCCAGTTAAAGTTACTTCTAATGTCAACTCCTCTTGTTTTCAGTATGTATTGTAATTTCCTTTGAGATTTTTCTCTGAATTGTGGTAGATTCTTCATTGTATGTAATGGATAGTTCCGTGGTTTGTTGTCCTTACCTCTTTCCCTTCTACGCTTTCTTCTTCCGTTTGGATATTTTACTGCATCATTAGTTTCGGTATCAATCATACATTATTATTTTTCAATCTTGAGTTGTCTCTTATCTTCTGAACCTCTAAAGAAATTAATTCAAATCAAATGTTTAACTAAATATGGATGAGGGCCAAATACTTGTGCCATTATTGATAGTTCTTGCAGTAGGGATTTTTGTAGGAAGTAGAGTATGGATGATGTTTAGGAAATAAAAGCAATGTAGCGATGTTATGTGTAATGTTTCCCAATAAAACAATGCTTACATGCCCTGCTTCCTATCCTAGTCTTTAAAAATGCAATTTGTTCTTGATTTAGCCTTCCATGTTGTATTAAGTTAAGAAGTTCCTCTGTTTCAATAGTTTCAAACTTTTCTTGACAATTACACTTGGAACACTCACAACTAATTTTTGAACCCAATAATATTCTAAATTGAAAGCCTGTATTTATGACTGATTTGGTGTCAAGATAAATTACAACACAGCTGATTTATGCCCTATAATCCATCTAATATTATGAAAGCAAAATTTGCTACATCCTGTATTTCTTGCGGTGATAAGATTCAACCTGGAAAAGAAATTTCAAAAAACAAGGATGAAAAATGGGTTCACAAGCACTGCGTTGAGGATTCAGAAGGTCTACCTTAGAAATTAATAGACTCTCTTTTTAACAAAATTTGAAATTATTTTTGGTATCGATAAATCCTCTTGATGTATTTTTCTGGACATTTCGTAGAAGCGAAAAAGATGTCATTAATCTGTACACGTCTCTTTCTCCAGTAATGCAGATTGCTACAGGTGGGTCAATGCTTAATTTTGGTTTTTGGTCTCCAAAACACACAGATCCTATTTCAGCTCAAAATAATTTATCCATGATTTTTGGAAATTTAGCAGAATTATCTTCTGCAAAATATGCAGTTGATGTGGGGAGTGGGTTGTCAGCTCCTTCCAAACTATGGAGAGATGCTTTTCCCAATCTTTCTTTGTATTGTGTTAATATTAATTTCAAACAACTAGTTTTTTCTGGAAATCAGAAAAACATAGAGTTTATCAACTCCACATCTACAAAACTTCCCTTTAGTAATAATTCTGTTGATCGTGTGTTAGCATTGGAGTCTGCTCAACACTTCAAGCCTCTATCTGATTTTATCTCAGAGTCAAAAAGAATTTTAAAAAAATCTGGATTACTTGTAATGGCAATACCATTAGTTGCTGGGGAGTCATCAATTGGAAAATTAGGACTGTTAAAATTTACTTGGTCTTCAGAACATTATAGTCTAGATTATCTGAAAAATCTATTACTCTCATCTGGTTTTAGTATCTGTGATGAAAAATTAATTGGTTCAAATGTATATGATCCTCTTGCTGATTATTATGTAAAAAATAGAACTCATCTGCGAGAATTAATTCTAAAAAATTATCCTCAATATGTTGAAAAGATTCTTTTCAAGTCACTTCAAAAAATGAAAAAAGCATCTGAAGCAAAAATAATTGATTATGCCTTGATAAAATGTCGATTGTAACTAGAATCGATATTACCTTGTAAGGGAAAAATTTTTACTTTTCTTGAAATTTCTATTCAGAGAATCTATCTTGAAAGATTCCTTGAGATTTTTCTATTTATTTGGATTTTTTATATAAAAAAATTTCATAATTGTTCATTTTTTGATGTTGGCTAAAGTTTTTATCTTTGATATCTTGACAAACCCTGTCGTGTCAAATCCGGATGTTGCTTTGAAATTATATGGTGAAAAATGTACCAAATTACTTCAAGAACCTGAGATCCGATTTGCAGGAATTGTTGACAAGACTGGGCAACTCGTGGCAGGCGGATTTAAGGAAGGAATCTCCCCTTATGAAGGTGATGAGACTAGGTTACAGTCTTTTTTTGAGTTTGTTTCAAAGGCATCTATTCGAAAGAAGTATGATGAAAGTTTAGGTCCGATTAACTATCTTGCTGCAAGAAGAGATAAGGCAGTTTTAGTAAGTTTTCCATTTCCTGTCACGCAAATTCTCTTGCTGATATCTGCCGAGCCTACTGTCAACATTGAAAGCTTGGCCAATAAAGTTGTTGAAATATTTACCAATGTTAATTAAATTTAATTGAATAATCTGGCAAATTCTTTAATTGTAGGAAAAATTATTTTTTAGAATATGGTTCGTTATTTTATAATCATCTTCTCGTCTTTACTTGTCTCTTTGAGTTTCTCATTTGCGTTTGCAGCAGTTGAGGATTTCACAACAACTCAATCTCTTTATCATAAAGATGATCAATTGAACATTTTTGGAAATGTATCTTATGATCCAGAAATGCCATTTGTAACTATTCAGATTTTCACTCCTGGAAAATCAAATTTTGCAGATTTTAACACCGTTCCGGTAAATTCTGATGGCAGTTTTTCAGATGTCTTTCATGTAGGTGGCCCTACTTGGACATCTGATGGAAGTTACCTCATCAAAGTTACCTCATCAAAGTTACCTATGGCGGAAGTATGGAAGAATCAATAGACTACCAAGAATCATCTACTATGCCATCTGCACAAGAACCAGAAACAATACCTATAGAAAACCGAGAAATAGTTTCATCAAATCCGATAACTGAACTAAACTCTTCTTTCACTACCTTGAAATCTGTAATTCCAAATTTTCCTTCTCTTGATAAATCCCCACAACACTATATTGACAGATACAACAATGAACCAAAATACCATTCTTGGTTTGATTCACAATTCCCCTTTTATTCCATTGATGATGTGGTGGGTTACAAATTAACTTCTGTCGATGGTTTTCCTTCTCTTGATAAATCCCCACAACACTATATTGACAGATACAACAATGAACCAAAATACCATTCTTGGTTTGATTCGAAATTTCCAGATATCTCAATTTACAATATTTTAGGTTACAAAGATCCAATATCTGTACCTGAGTGGATTCGAAATAATGCTGGATGGTGGGCAACTGGAGAAATTACAGATTCTACCTTTGCAACCGGAATTGAATTCATACTAGAAAATGACATTATCGTTATCTCAGATGTGCCTTCTGGAAATGTTTTAGGCGATGAAATTCCGGTCTGGATTCGCAATAATGCTCTTTGGTGGTCACAGAATTTGATCTCAGAAGATGAGTTTGTAAACTCTGAAATTTCTTATTCAAGAAGGAATTATTGTAATTAATTAATTTTTAATTTTAACAAATGGTTTTAATCTGGTTTTAACTAACATTAAATGAATTGAAGGCAACATTTGGTGCAGGTTGTTTTTGGCATGTTGAAGATTTGCTAAGTAAAACTAAAGGTGTTAAATCTACCAAAGTAGGATACACTGGAGGTCAATTACCAAACCCTACTTATGAAGAAGTATGTACTGACAAAACAGGTCATGCAGAAGCAGTAGAAATAGAATATAATCCTGATGAAATATCTTATGAAGAACTTCTTGAGGTATTTTGGAATAATCATAATCCTACAACCTTGAATCGTCAGGGACCTGATATGGGAATTCAGTATCGTTCAGCAATTTTTTATCACAATGATGAACAAAAAGAAATTGCTGAAAAATCAAAACAAACACTAGAAAAATCAGGACAACATGAAAATCCTATTGTTACTCAGATTGTCTCTGCTCCGACATTCTATAAAGCAGAAGAGTATCATCAAAAATATTTCAAAAAACACGGATTTTCATAAAATTATTTTACAACAACTACAGGAATCTTGGATGTATGTATGACATAATTTGATACACTTCCAAAAAACATCTCTTTTGCAGAACTTCGTCCACGTGAACCAATAACAATCATGTCAAAATTACTTTTTCCATGTGCAAGTTTGATTATGTTATATCCTATGTCTCCTCTCATCAATTTTTCTTTAAACACAATACCGTTTTGGGCTGCCAATAATTTAGCATCTTCCATGAATTTCTTTACTTGTTTGTTAAGAGAGTCCTCAACTGATCCTACTCCTTTAAATTCTGAATGGGGTGGTGCGTAGATAGAATAAGCGCCAGTAATGGTTGCCTCACATTGTCTAGCTAGCGTAATTGCCATCTCAAGACCTCTAAAGGAATTCTTTGATCCGTCTAGGGGAACCAAAATCTTTGAAATTTTCTTCTTTATCACAGATTTTTACCATTTTTGATATTAAAAAACATAGTTAATATCAAAAGTAGTTTGAAAATCTAGAAAAACCATAAATGTAATTGATCGCTAAACTAACCAATGCTTATCTAGTGAGTATAATTGAAGCTAAAATGGTGGAAGAAAAATTTCTTCAAATTGATGGAAACAAGATTCGTTACCTTGAATCTGGAGATTCTAAAAAAACACTTGTACTAGTTCATGGACTAGGCGCATCAGCTGAAAGATGGAATCAAGTAATTCCTCTTCTTGCAGATGATTTCCGCATTGTGGTGCCTGATCTTATAGGGTTTGGCTATAGTGATAAACCACTTGTGGATTATACTCCTGAATTCTTTTCAGAGTTTTTAGAAAAATTTTTTGATGAAACCGGAATCAAACGTCCTTACCTCATTGGTTCTTCATTAGGAGGGCAAATATCTGCAGAATATGTGACCTCTCATCCTGAAGATGTTGAAAAACTCATTTTAGTTTCCCCTGCAGGGGTGATGAAGCAATCTACTCCTGCTCTTGATGCATATATTATGGCAGCATTGTATCCAAGTGAGCAAAGTGCAAAAAATGCATTTGAAATGATGGAAGGCTCTGGAAAAGCGGTAAATGAAGAAATTGTTGCTGGATTTGTGAAAAGAATGCAATTGCCTAATGCAAAACTTGCCTTCATGTCTACGGTATTGGGATTAAAAAATTCTGATTCAATCACCATTAAACTTCAAACTATCTCTACTCCCACTCTAATTATCTGGGGCTCCAAAGATCCTGTTATACCTATTATTCACGCAGATATCTTTGTTTCAGCAATTCAGGACTGTAGATTCTTTAGAATGGATGGCTGTGGTCATACTCCTTATGTTCAGGATCCTCACACGTTTTCTTCAAAGGTATTGAAATTTTTGAATGGAATTTAGATTCATTTAAATACCATATAATTCCCTATAATACCAATGAGTGGTAATAATAACCCGTATGATCCAACACAAATGTTTAGAGATTGGATCCAAAAAAGTGGACGTTCTCAAGCAGAATTTATGAAAAACTTTGGCGCTTTGATGACTAATCAAAATAGCCAAACATTCAATCCTTTAGAGACTCTAAGAGAGGTTTCTGATAGTACTAAAGAAACTCAATCTAGTATGATGCAAAATATGTCATCCATGCAAAGTAAAAGCATGAATACTATGTTTAACATCGGTCAGATGCTCCCCTCTTTCATGAATTGGGGTGCTTACAAAACCACTATTAGCAGCAATGGAAGAATTTCCATTCCTGAAGCGGAACGTAATGCACTTGGTTTAGGAGAAGGCGATTTGGTTCAAGTCATTATCCTACCGATAGCAAAAAAATCAAAGAATAAGGAGGTGAAAAATTGAGTAAAAACGAAACAACACAAGGAAATTCAAAAGATGTATTTTCTATATATCAAGAAAATGTAGACAAACTCTTCAATGGTGTTAAACAATCAGTACCACAATATCACCAGTCAATTACTAACGTACAACAGGAATATCTACAAGCATTTGAAAACGTAATTGATTCTACAATTACACTACAACAAGAATACGTAAAGAAAGCAGGTATTGCAGCAAATGTTCCTGAGACAACACTAAAAGTAATTAATAATACCACAGAAGAATTCGTTAAGGCAGCATCATTACAAAATCAAATAGCACTTACAACAATTGATGCAGCACAACAAAATATCAAAACCTTCAATGATAATGCAAAATCATTTGCTGACTTGAACAGAAACATTCTACAGTCCTGGATTTCAGCATTCACCACAAAGAACAACTAGTGGAAAATTTTTTTCCTTTTTTTATTTTATGATCTTTCAGCTAACCATTCTCCTAGCTCAGGCAACACTTTCTTTTGTGATAAAGAGCTAGCAATCATCCCCACATGTCCTGTAGGATACATTCTCAGAGTCTTATCTTTACTATCTATGGCATAATGGAGTGGCATGCTACATTCAGGAGATACTAAATGATCTCCTACTGCAACCTGTGTGAAAACAGGCATGTCAATTTTTTTTAAATCTATGTGTTCTCCTTCTAGATACATCTTATTTTGAATGAGTAAATTGTCCTGATAGATATCCTTAATCCATTGTCTGAACAACGCTCCGGGAATAGGTGGTGTATCTCCAAGCCATTTTTCTACTCTGAGGAAGTTATCTACGAATTTCTTATTTTCTATATTTTTGAAAAAGTTAACATATTTCTCAATACCCTGTTCAAATGGTTTGAGTACTGAAAAACAATAGTACATGAATTCAGGAGGCATATTTCCTATAACCTCCACCATTTTGTCTACATCCATATGTTTTGCAAGATTGCTAATTACTGTAGTATCGCGCCATCCATCAATTACTGGAGCTGTTGCGATATAGTTTTTCACACTATCTGGATGCAATGTTGTATATGCAGTTGCTATTGTCGCACCTGTACAATATCCTTGTAATGAAATCTTTTCAGAAGATGATTCATTTTTAATATACTCTACGTAAGAGTCTAAATATCCATTTACATAATCATCAAAATCAAGATACTTGTCCATACTTGTTGGTGTTCCCCAGTCTAGCATGTATACGTCAAACCCTTGCTGAAGTAGATTTCTAACCCAACTTTTGTCTGGATGAATATCAAGTATATGAAATCTGTTAATTAGTGCATATGAAATTAGAAGAGGTGTTTTATGTTGTTTATCTGTTAGAGGTTTATAGTGTAACAGTCTTGTCTTATCCATTTCTTGCACAACCTCATGTGGTGTCACTTCCAAACTAATCTCATCAGGTGCTGAAACTAATTTTGGAGCATCAACGATATTTTTACTAAATTTTAGAATTTCCTCAATTATTTTTGGGTCTACTTTTGACTCACTTTGAATTTTTTTTCATCTCCTTTTTCTTTAATTCTAATTCTAATTTTCCAACTCTTTTTTTAAGAGAATGGATTTCTTTGTAAACTTCATCAATCTCTTCTTTGCTTGGAAGATTGGCTGATTGTAAAATTACATTAGTAATATTATTCCAATGCTTGGTCAATTCTAGCTCTTTAGATACTAGTTTTCCATAATTATTCCCAAATTTTTCAGAGTCAAATAATTCTGTAAAATCATTATCAAAAATATCTATCCAAATTTCCTTCAATGCATCGATTTGTTCGATGCCTTGAGGAATCTCAGGAGCTTTTAGGTTAACTTTCTTTTGAGCAACACCCCAAGCATCTGAAAGCTGTTTGTAGTATTCCGTAAGATGTTTATTAAATTCCATTAAATCTTCATTAATTTCAATTAATTCCATAGAAATTTTCTTTGAATTTGTTGCAAATGCCCTCATTGGACCTACTGATGTTAGTGCTTGTGGTTTGCTAGACATCAAATGTATGATATCTGTCCAGAAAAGCGACAAATGCTTGTAATAATCTGTAATATCTTTAGATGATTCTGATTGCACAGATATCTATTAGCACGGATCTCAATAAATAGTTCGCTTGTTAAGTTAAATCAATGGATAATGTTGAGGATCTTGAGAAAATCTGTCAGAAAATCCTAAAATTGAATCCTAAAATGCGATCTGCTAGGCTCATCAACAGCAGAGGTCATCTTACAGCTGGTGGCATGAAAAATGGATTGTTTTCACTTGAAGCACAAAAGCAAGATGAAATGATGTTCATGGAACTTGCTTTGCGTGTGAGAATGAGGCACGAGTTTGATAAGGAATTTGGTGAAGTTCATTTTTCAATGTCATATCGAGATAAGGTAATTGTTATGAGTTTTCCATTA
>JAOTZM010000148.1 GCA_029861345.1 Candidatus Nitrosopumilus sp. | reverse complement strand
TTGGAAAGACATATGCTACAATTTTCATCCAATTATAATCGGGATCATATAGTCTGTAAAATCCTGCATCATCAAATGTGATACTGACTGATTCTCCTGGTACAACTTTTCCAGTTGAAATTCTTCCATCCGGTGTAAATTGATCATAGCGAGAACCATAATTTTCTTTTCCACTGATAATACTGTGAGATACTACATCATCATTTACAATAGTAATTGTAGTACCAGGTTCTACTGAAATTCGATCATCAGAAAAGTATCCACGTCTGAGTGGATCTGCTGGACTTTGTGTTAAAGTTGCTTGATCTTGAATAGAACTTCCTTCAATGTAACTACTTGCAACTCCTGGGGAAGATGATCCAGTAAGAATGTGAATTGTTAGTGCTTCAGATTGTTCAATCATTGATGTTATATCAATTTTTGAGAGTGTAGATAGTTTTGTTGTGTAAATTACTTTGTAAGAATCATCAGGTGTAGTAATTCTGCCAGTAAAACCATAAACTGCTGCATCTTTGCTTTCATCAACAAGTCTTCCAAAAAAGCTAATTGAGGTATCAAAACCACTTGGACTTTCAATATTTCCATTCAGTCTAATATATCGTCCTTCACGCAAAAATTTTCCTTCTAGTTCAGAGATAACAAACTCTGTGTTATCTAATGTAACAAATCCGTCTTCTGTAAGAAAGTCAATTGTACTTCCACTTTGTTGTTGAGAAGACAATCCAAGATCAATTTCTGAAATTCTAATAAATTCCTCAGTTACCGCATATCCAGAACCCTCTAAAAGAAATGCCTGATTCTCAGAAATTTCAGCAAATGATTCATTGAAATAATATCCTGATGAAACAACAAGTAAAACTAATAATGATATAATTACTTTCATAATAGATTAATCCTCTAATTTGGTTTATAATTTACTGCTAAATTATTTTAGACGGATTAGGCAAATCCATGGATAATACAAAAATTAGAAGCCAGGTAGTTCTAGTCCCTCTTCTTGGGCCAATTCTAGCATGTAGAATTCAAGATACCCTCCTGCCAAAAGGAGTATTATCACAATTCCAATTTCTATAACTGTTGGTTTGATAAATGGGACAAGATTAATTTTTTTACTTATTGCCCGAATTAGGATAAAACTTCTGGAGATACCTAATGAATAAGCAACAATCTCCATCAATCCAAATGGAGACAAGAAAAGAATTGAAAGAGGTGGAATTTCACCTAGTTGAGGAGCAACAATAACAATTGAAGCAAAAGCAAATCCTGTTGACCAAGCAGAGAAAATTCCCCATGCAACTCCAAATCCTGGAATAAACATTGGCAGTGCAATAGTGGTGTTATGTACAAAGATTCCAAATGCATCAATATCCAAAATGAGTTCCTCAAATTCAGACATGAAGGCATTTGCTTCTTCTTCACTTACAGAAGACATTGAGCCAATTTGATAGGCTGCAGCAAAAACCCCTAAAAATATGAAAAATGTTATTATTCTGATTTTATTCACATATCCTTTCTTTTTGAACAATATTTGAGGGTTGGCTGTAAGCTGCAGATTTAATTAAACCACAGGGTAATTTTCGATATGAAAAAGGAGCTAACTTTTGCGTTAAACTATGCTTTAAACAAAGGGTTTCAGATTCATCCAGATGCTTTTAAAATCTTAGAAAATGTTGATGTTAGAAAATTAGAGAAGATCATAAAGGAAATAGTTAGAGAAAAGACCAGGCAAAAGTTATTTCAGATAAATCAGGATGATTTGGAGACATATTTAGGAATTAAGGAAGATTCAACACTGCAAAACGAAGTCAAAATATTATCTGAACCCAGTAGCAAGATAACATCTGGTGAGGGAGTTAAAGGCTACAATGCCTTATTTTCTAGTCGTTTTAACAAGCTCAAACGAATAATTTCAGATAGACCAGAGTCAAAAATGCTCAAATCTGCAGCTACTATAAAAACTGCAAAAATTGAAGATGATTTGTATGTGTGTGGTCTTGTTACTACAAGGAATTCTGAGAGAAACACCACAAAATTGGTTCTAGAGGATCCATCAGGCTCATTTGAGGGTATAATTTTTGATGATGAATTACAAAAGACAGCAGGTACTCTCCTAATTGATCAATTTGTAATGGCTAGAATAAGTTTAGGTAAAAATTCAGGGTATATCATCAAGGATCTAATTCTACCAGATATCCCAGAGCAGGCTAAAAATAAATCAGAAACTGAAGCATATGCAGTCTTTCTTTCTGATCTACACATAGGAAGTAAGTACTTCATGGAAGATGAGTTTTCAGAGTTTGTTTTATGGTTATCAAGTCCTGATCCAGTTGCAAGAAAAATTCGTTTTGTTCTAATAGGTGGAGATGTGGTCGATGGGGTTGGAATATACCCAAATCAGGACAAAGAATTGGTTTGTCAAACCATTGAGGAGCAGTTAAAAAAAGCAGAGGATTTGATTAACAAAATCCCTAAAAACATGAAGATCATCATAATGCCGGGAAACCATGATCCTGGAAGAAGAGCACTTCCACAACCAGCTATTCCAAAAAAATACAATTCGGGTCTGTGGGAAAGAGAAAATGTAATGATGGTCGGAAATCCAGCATTGGTTTCATTGAATGGTGTTAAAGTTATGATGTTTCATGGGCAAAGTATTGATGATATTGTAAAGACGACACCAGGTCTAAGTTATGACAAACCGACAAATGTAATGAGACATCTCCTTAGGGCAAGACATCTCAGTCCAATTTATGGTAGTCAAACACCAATAGCCCCTGAAATGGAAGATCTTTTAGTAATTGAGGATATTCCAGATATCTTTCATGTTGGTCATGTTCATAGAGCAGAATTAGATATGTATAAGGGCATTTTACTAGTAAATTCCGGTTCATGGCAGAAACAAACCCCTTTTCAGGCTAGTGTTGGAATAACACCAAATCCAGGAATCGCTCTTATGGTAAATTTAAAAACATTTCAAGTCTTCCATGAAAATTATAGTTCAAATTCAAACAATGTCTTGTAAAGTTAGATCGTCTTTGAATGTTTTTTTTATCATTTCAGATGATATGGTTAGTTTGTATTTTTTTGTCCTTCCATGAATTCCTTGATGGATTAATCTTCCAGAGATAATTCCAGATAATTCAATTTCACTAAGCATTTGTGTAATTCTCCTTTGAGTCAGCTCATCTTTCCCAACTGCCTTACAGAGATTTTTGTATGATGAATAAATTTCACCGGTAGAGGAATCATTTGCCTTCATTATTGCAAGAATAACCAATTTTTCATGAAGGGGATATGATTTAAGGGAGGTTTCTTCTTTGTTTTCTTCAATTTTTTGGGAAGCCTCTCTAACATGATCAATTGTGACTTTGTCTGATTGTTGACGTTCGGCAATCTCTCCTGCTACACGAATTAAATCAATTGCCCTTCGAGCATCACCGTGTTCTCCTCCTGCAAGTGCAGCACATAGATTTAGAGCTGGTTCCTCTACAGAGTTTTCAATAAATGATTCATTAATTCTTTCTTTAAGAATTTTTTTAATTTGTTCAACATTATAGTTTGTAAAAACAATTTCTTCTTCGCCAAGGCTGCTAATTACTCTAGGGTCCAGTTTTTCTTTGAATGTTAGATCATTTGAAATCCCCACCAAAGTCAAAGATCCTTCTTTTAGACGCTCATTTGCTCTAGTAAGTTGATAAAGTATATCCTTGCCTGTTTTAGATATTAATTGAGCAAGATAATCAATCTCATCAATAACAAAAATTGCATTAAGTTTTCCTTCATCAATTTTGTTTAGGAGTCGTTTGAAGACCTCACTAATCGCTAGTCCAGTTGTAGGTAATTCTTTTTCA
>JAOTZM010000048.1 GCA_029861345.1 Candidatus Nitrosopumilus sp. | reverse complement strand
TTGTCTATTTTGATCCACCATATCACCCAATTAGTGAAACTGCAAACTTTACGAGTTATACTAACAAAGATTTTTCCTATGATGATTTGAGTAGACTTGCCAAAATTTGCATTAATTTAGATGCAAAGGGATGTAATGTTCTTTTATCGAATTCTGATTCTAAGCAAGTAATAGATATGTTCTCAGAAAAACCCTGGAAAATAACCAAGATTCAGGCTAATCGTTCAATTAATTCTAATTCTAAGAAAAGAACCGGCCACTTTGAACTATTGATTAAAAATTATTAGAAGCTTCGAACGGGATCCGGACCCGCGACCTTTACCTTACCAAGGTAACGCTCTACCAGGCTGAGCTATCGAAGCACAAATTCATCCAGAAGAAAATCCTTATAATTCTTCATTCTTTACCTCAAACTCTCTAAACTGTTAAATTTCACACACATTTTTACCAATTTGGAGGAGTAATCAAGCCTGGCCAAAGTAAGCACTATGTGCTTTTGGACATGCAGGACTTAAGATCAAATAATGGGTGATCCTGTCTCTCAGGAGTTCGTGGGTTCAAATCCCACCTCCTCCACTTTTCTATTTTGGATGTTTGATTCCTCTAGCATTTAGGACTTCATAAACATCTGGCACTGAAAACACAAAGCCAACATGTACACAATCTTTTTCTTCACAGAGCTGGCAGAACAATTCCCCTTTCTGAACTGCAACTTCTGCAATTCTATTTTTGATATTATCTTTTAGTATGACACGATCATCGTCAATAGAAATTTTTTCAATCTTGGGAGCATACCTTGCAAAAGTCTTGTCCTTTTGCATCATCTCCTCTAACATGTAAGTTACATAACCTGAAAAGCTGTTGACGCCTTTCATCGTAAGGTCATCTTTACTATTCTGATAAATTTCATGGAATTTATCATAAACTGTTTCTGAAACGGTAATTGATTTGAATCCAGCTTTTGGCAATTTACTTTTCCTTACCGTACTTTAAGGTACTCTGGTATATAATGTTTTATTTTAAAAATAGGTTGTTTGTGAAAATGGAAATCATTCTTTATACGATACCTTAATCCAAGAGCACTATGGGTAGAGGATATTCAACTGAGGATATTAGACAAAAACTGATTTTGACCTTGGAAGATTCTGATACTGGAATGTCTGGAGTTGAAATCTCTAAAAATATTGGTGTTAACCGAATCACAATGACAAAGTACCTCCAAGTTTTTGCAGCTGAAGGATTACTCCGACAAAAAAATATTGGAAACATTACATTGTGGTTCTTAGAACCTGGCCAAGAATCTTTCAACTTTCCTGATGATTATTTCAAAGTTGCATCACAGTATCTTGAATATTTAGTAAAAGGTATTGAAGACCAAGTTTATTCTTTAATTCATAATTGTCTACATTCTGGAGCGTCAGTAAATCGTTTGATACTTGAGGTAATTCTACCTGCCATTGATTCTGTTAAGAATTTGTATGATGATGGTAAAATTGGGACAGCAGAACAGAATCTTCTCCGAACCACTATCTCAAAATCCCTTCAAATCTTTAATCAGCTTCAGGTAGTATCTGATCCCAAAAAGAACGTGGTTGTAATAGCAGCTGATATGCAAAGCAGTTTAATTTCTGAAGCTGCATCAGCCATTTATCATTCAGATGGTTGGAGGGTTTCTCATTTAGGTGACATGTCTTCGGCAATCAATGTCTTGTTTGATCTTGATTTTCAAAAACTGGTTGGAAAAATCTGGAAACAAAAACCTGGGGTTTTGATAATAACTGTATTTTCACAAACTGGTGAGGGACTAAGCTTTTTTGCTGACTCTATAAACCCAATTAAAGAAAAATCTGGAAAACGTATGAAATTGGCGCTATGTGGAAAAATATCTAAAAAAACCAAAATTAACTCTAATATGTCATCTGAAAAACTTGAGGATATCTTGCAATGGTCTCAAACTGTAACTCAAAATTTAAAATAATGAAAAAATGGGCCCGATGTGATTCGAACACATGACCTTTCGATTTCTGAATGGTTTATCAGTCGAACGCTCCAGCCAAGCTGAGCTACGAGCCCACGAACAATTCTCTAGGCAGGAGTCATTTAAGTTTAATTTTCTTTCCACTTAATTGAGCACCCAATTGATGGGTCAAAATCTTTTTCAATTTTTTCATCAGACAATAATTTTTGCAAGTTGTTAATCATTGTCTTTTCTGTAGCAGTATCATCTGGTTTCATGGCATTATCAATTCTTCCATGAAAAATTAACTGTTTTTGACTGTTAAACAAAAAGGGATCTGGTGTACACATTGCACCATATTTTTTGGCAACCTCTTGGGTCTCATCTACCAAATAGTCAAACCCAAATCCTTTCTCTTTTGCTGTCTGTTTCATGGCTTCAAAACTATCCTCAGGATAATCCGTAGAATCATTACTATTAATTCCTATAATGGCAACATCGTTTCCAAATTTCTCATATAACTCATTTATTGCATCAACTTTTGCCTTGACATAGGGGCAATGATTACACATGAAAATTACCAAAATTCCTTTGTAATTGCCGTAGTCATTTAGCGAATGATTTTTGTCATCGATTCCCAATAATTCAAAATCAGGTGCAACGTCTCCTGCTTTTAGTTTGACTTGTGATTCCAAAAGTACCATGGAGAAACGACCTTGTTTTCAAATAAAATCTTTGCCAAGAAGACAACAATTAAAATCCACACTCTAACCCTTCTTCGTGTGGGCCGGTAGTATAGCCTGGTAGTATACCCGCCTTGCACGCGGGGGGTCACGGATTCAAATTCCGTCCGGTCCACTTCAAAGTACCACCGATCTATACGGAATTTCAGACTGCTGGATGGATTTAAATAGGATAAGTTTCCGTTTTCTCGTATGGCAAGCGCTGTAGACGGATGGCCGGTATTTATTCCACTCATCGTTGGTTTAGCTCCAGGATTAATTTACTGGTTAGCAATTACCGCAAAGAGAAGCTAAAACTTACATCTCTTTTTATTATTTTTTGTGCTATTGTAAACTAGGTTAAACGTTGTTACCTTTCTTGTTCACTATATCATATGTTACACGAAATTAAACTCCTATTTCAAGAATATTTGTATGCAGAAACTTATTCTAAGTACATTTTTGATTTTACTCTTAGTCCCATTTTCCCAAGGCTTTTCTCAAGAACATTCAGATAATGCTCCAACACTTTCCGTATCTCTAGCAAACGACACTCCTTTTGTTTATCAGGATTCTGAAGGACATGCTATTGTAGTTGGAGTAGTTGAAAATAACAATTCACTTACCCCAGTAACAAATGTTGAAATTCAAGTGAACTTTTTTGATGATTTTAACCCAAGTCCTATAGAAGTCATAAAGGGAAAAACAATACTTGAAGTAATTCCTCCAAATGGAAAATCTCCATATGTTATTCGTTCCCAAGACCCTAATCCTAACATAACTGAGGCATCTGTCTCCCTTTTGGGATTTGATTCTTCAGAAGTAAAACCAAAAGGACTTGCAGTATATTCTAGTGAGGTATTGTTAGATGATGAATTAAGATTTTCAGGAGTTTTACAAAATGGGGGAGCCCCAAATTCTGATACTAATGTCTATCTTGCTTTCTATGATGGTTTTGAGCCCCCACGAATGATTGGGGTTTCTACGATAAACCTTGGCAATGTAGCACCAAATACTGAGGTCCCTTTTGAGATTTCTGAGAAAATTGACTCTAGAGCAGTAGGATTTCTGTTATTTGCCGAATCTGATATTTTTTATTCGGATTTTGTTGATGTGAAAATACCTACTCCTCAATCTTTGACAAAACTAGTTTCAATCTCAGATGTTACTGTAAAGGACCCACTGGGAAACAATCTTTCTGAAATTAAACTAGGCTCAACTGTAAACATAGAAAGTGAGGCTTGGGTACAGTTTGCTTCAGATCAAAGCACTAATGAAACTCCATATCGATACTATGTT
This sequence comes from Candidatus Nitrosopumilus sp., assembly GCA_029861345.1. Taxonomy (GTDB): domain Archaea; phylum Thermoproteota; class Nitrososphaeria; order Nitrososphaerales; family Nitrosopumilaceae; genus Nitrosopumilus. The sequence continues at coordinate 6,369 of JAOTZM010000048.1, read as the reverse complement.
CAAATCAAAGAGGCTAGAGTAACCCCTTTTGTTGAATTTATTGGAAAATATGATGGTAGATTTATTGGCACTGGTTTGCAATCTCAAACAATAGACTGGATTCCAGAAAAAAAGGGGTTGTTTTTCATTGAGACATTTGTCTGGGATAGAAATAATATTCCAATAGCAGAACAAGGTCCTTTTGTTCTAATCAATGTGACCTAAACATAGAAACAAAACATATCCAATAAATTCAATTTTCAAGAAAAAAATGAATTTAATGACGACTCTTTGGAAGGAATGGAATTAGAGCTCTTACAAATTCCATAAGATTCTTTGTTTGAAAGTATACGGTTCCAGGACCTGTAATCTCAATTACCAGTGCTTCGCCTCCAAATAAAGTAGTCTTGAAACTTCCATGTTTTGTAACTCTATAATCGGCAGTTGAGCTTAAAGCAACTAGCTGATAATTATCTAAAATCATTTTTTCTCCTAGTTCTAGCTTTGTTGAAACAATTCCTCCCCAACCATTTACAAACATGTCTCCAGTCCCTACAGTCTTTAGCATGAATAGGTTGCTTCCAAAGATTCCTTTTGTGAATCCCTGCCATTTAGTATCTAACGTTAATCCACTTGTTGATCCGACAAATGAACCTGATTGAACAATAAATTCCTCGTTTACTGAAATTACTTCAATATCTCCAAGCATATTTCCAGTAAGACCTAGCTTGCAATTGTCCTCTTGGGCAATGAATTCATTTACAAAAAATGATTCCCCGCCCAGAGCAGCTGCCTTTAATGATTTCAAAAAACCGCCTTTCCTCATTCTAGTTTCAGTCTCAATATTGCCTTTGATAAAGACCATTGCTGCAGCTTCTGCTGTAATTTTTTCTCCTTTGTTCATTGTAAACTGAATTAATCCCATTGGATTTTTTACAATTTCATACTCCAATATCCAAGCATCAAAAGTACTATGAATTAAGAGTTTTCCAAAATTCGTTGTAGTGTAGAAATCCTTGATTTTAGATTACAAGGGATTGATTTTGATTAATTTAGAATCAAAAGAACCAAACAAACTGGTAGATTTATTTTCAAAGAATTTCATACATTTGCATGTCCAAATTTTCTCTTGTTGCTATGGGTGGTACATTTGACATTATTCATAGAGGCCATCTAACTTTACTTTCAAATGCATTTACCATTTCAGATAAAGTAATTATCGGATTAACTAGTGATGAACTTGCGAAAAAAAAGGGGAAAATTCCAATCAACAAGTACGAACAACGATTTGAAAATTTGACTGCAGTTATTTCCAAAGAATTTCCAAATTTTTCTTATCACATTAGCAAACTAAATAATGATTTTGGACCAGCAGTTTTAGAAAAAGAGGTTGAAGCACTAGTTGTTAGCGATGAAACAAATAATCAAGGAAATATACTAAATAAATTAAGATCAGAAAAGAACCTTCCTCCTGTTCAAATTATTACAGTTCCCATGTTTTTGGCAAAAGATGGCTCTAGAATATCTACTACTAGAATCAAAAACTCTGAAATTGATACCGAGGGAAACTTGTTATCTATTGACAAATAGATTGTCGAACTTTGAGTAATTGGAATAAAACAAAATTCTTGAACTGAGCGTTATGGCAATCATCAATCACATGATGAAAAAAATAGACTCTGATGTATCTAACCTCAAACAAGGATTACATCCACAAAATCTATCGTTCTGGTATGATAAAATTATCAAAGAAACAATTGAGATGGCGCCTTCTTGGCTTGAGGATAAAATTAAGGTTCACCAGGACCCTGTTCTTACAATGAAATTTAATTTGGATATCTCAAAACGTGCTGTAAGATACTTTATGATTGCAGTTGACAATAACTTAGATGAAATGCCATATTCTTCAAAACTCTATTTTATCAAAGTCCAAGAAATACTGTCAACTGAAATGGATAAATCTCTAGTTTAGTAGATTTTTTTATCCTAGGCATAAAATAAAGCTCTAACTATCTATATCCAATAAATCTATATTTTTTACATAATGGAATTCTACAAATCAAGAACTTTTGATAGAAAAAAATCTAAAAGCGATTCCAAACGAGAGGAAAAACCATATCGTTCTTTTAGAAATTCCAGAGATGACAGAAGCTCAAGATATTCCAGAAATGATAGATATTCCAGAGATGACAGAAGAGAAGAATCTACAACTGTAACTTGTGCTGATTGTGGTACTGAATGCCAAGTTCCATTTGTTCCAAAAACTGATAGACCTGTTTATTGTAGTGATTGTTTCAAACAAAACAAGCCACAAGATTCCAGAAATGATAGATATTCCAGAAATGATAGATATTCCAGAAATGATAGATATTCCAGAAATGATAGATATTCCAGAGATGACAGAAACTCAAAATTATCTTATAGTAGAGAATCTAGTAGAGGTGATTTTAGATCTAAGAAACCAAAAAGTGATAAATTTTTAAAAAAACAGGAGAGTTTCTATTCTGATGGTTCAGAAAAATTCTACGCATCTTTAAAAGAAAAATTATTTGAAATTTTGGGAGGAAAGATTTGTTCTAGTTGTGGATTTAAAGATGAAAGAGCTTTAGGGATTAGTCACATATCTGACGATCAATCTTCTGACAGTATTAGACGTGGAGGATCTGCATCCTCATGGGGAAAGTATATCTCAGAACCTGCTCTTGCTAGGGAGGAACTTAAGGTGTTGTGCTTAAATTGTAACGAAATTAGGCAACCTATGTCAAAACCAAAAGAAGAAAGACCAAAAACTAGACAGAAAAAGAGTAGATATTTTTCTAGATAAACTCTAGAATCATCTTTGAGAATTTATTAACACTTTAATTATAATAATTTTGAAATCAAAATATGAACGGCGACTTTAAGGCATTAGGAATTGCTCTTATTGCTATGGTTGGAATTGTAGCACTCTATACTGCGTTTGCTCCATAGATTCACTCCTTTACAATCTCTACCTGGTTTTCTAGAATTCTAGTGGAAATTAGCTTGTGTTCTTTATCTATTACTGACTGAATAAAATCTGCAAATTTCTCCACATTTGTCTCATCTTTGAGTAAAATACTATGAGCTGATTTATCTTTCAATGAAATGACTAATTCATTTTTTACAACATTTAGGATTGATGCGATGTAAGTTTCTTTACTCTCTTTTATGAAAATAAGGCTAGTTAATTTTTGAGCTTCGTATTTGTCATCGCATATTATGTTAATTTTCATTTGTTCTCAAAAAGAAACTGCTCTATCTTGTTTTTTGCTTTTTCTCGTTTCTCTTGGTGAACTGCAAGAAACTCATTAACTTTTTCAATTAAAATAGCTTTTAGTTCACCTGAAAGTAGTTTTCCAGATTTATAATCTTCATAGATTGACTTTAACTTGTTGTCATCTGGTTCAAAAAATATTCTTAGATATTGATAAGAAACATCAATGTCTGGGTTTCCTCCAAGTTTTTTATGTTCTTCAATATCTGGCTGCCCTCCTGAAAATGCATACTTGTTGATTTTCTTTTTTACTGCATTTGGTGCATCTGTTGTGTAAATTGTACCACTTTCATCTGAAGCTGACATCTTTCCACCAGGTCCTCCTAATCCTGGAATCATGATGTTGTGAATTAATGCTGGTTTTGGTTTTCCAATTTTTGGCGCAATATCTCTTGTTAATCTAAAGTGTGGATCTTGGTCAACACCTAATGGAATTAAAACTGGTTTATCTTCAATAAAACAAGGTGCAGATTGCAATGATGTATAAAAAATCATACCAAGATTTGTTTCGTTTGTAAACCCAAATGTTGCTTTTGTATTTGAAAAATTAATTTTCTTTGCCACTTGAGCTGCAATTGGATATAGAGTCTGAATATTTTTTGTATTAATGATGATTTTTGTTTTTTCTGGTTTGAAACCTAATGCAATAAAATCTAGTGCATTTTCATATGCAAATTTCCTAGTATCCTCTAAGGTTAGATCTGGTTTTGAATAAAATTTCTCATCATCTGTTAGTTGAAAATACATGTTAACATCAAACTTCTCTTGTAACCATTTTGCAAAGACCCATGGTACCAAATGCCCGATGTGAGTGTGACCAGAAGGACCTCTTCCTGTATATAGAAAGAATTTGTCACCTTTTTCATAATCATCAAGAATTCTATTCATCTCCCTATGAGAGAAAAAAATCCCTCTTCTGAGCATGAAATGGTCTTCCCCCGTAACTTTTTTGATTCTCTCTTGTAATTCTGAAGAAATCTTTTCAGTACCAAATTTTTTGATTAGTTTATCGTAGTCAATATCCCCTTCAACATGCCAAGGAGTAACAATAAAGTCATCAGCTGACATTCAATTTGACTTAGGTTAAGGTTTAAAAAGTCTTTTTCGAACTTTTTTCTGTTGTCACAAGTTTTTCATGATATTGAAAAAAAAATTATTGCCTCTCTAAAAGATAATTCAAAACAAACTCCTGAGACACTTGAAGAATCTACAAAACTTTCACCAGATCAGATTAGACGAGGAATCGAATGGCTTAAACTTAAAGATCTGGCAATAGTTGATGAATCAAAAAAAAGCGTTTATAGTTTAGGTAAAAATGGCATTGAATCTCTTCAAAAAGGATTACCTGAAAGAAGATTACTTGATTTACTAAAGGATGGCCCTAGAAATCTATCTGATTTACAAAAAGAACTTGGAGCTGTCTTTGGACCTGCAATGGGATTATCTAAGAAAAATAATTGGATTGAGGCACCCTCAGGACAGATCTCACTTAAGAATCCTCCATCAGAAATTCCAGGTGAAAAAATACTCAGTCAAATTGGTTCTGGCAAAGTATCTGAAAGAAATATTGATAAAAATGATTTATTAGTACTTTTGAAACGGCCTGATTTTATAATTGAAGACGTAATAAAGACTAAAGAAATTTCATTGACTGATTCTGCAAAATCAATTAATCTCTCAGAGTCATCTGGAGCAATAGATGTTGAAGCTAAAGTACCCGAAGTCTTTGTTGCAAGAACCCACCCATTAAAAGACACCATTGATGAAATTCGTGAAATATTCGTTACATTGGGATTTTCAGAAATTATTGGAAACATAACGCAGTCAAGCTTTTGGAACTTTGATGCTCTATTTACTCCCCAAGATCATCCTGCAAGAGAACTACAAGATACATTTTATCTGGATGGTGTTATGGCAAAAAAAATTGCAACTCCAGAACAAATTAGAAAAGTATCTGCATCTCACAAGAAAAACTGGCGCTATTATTGGGATATTAATGAAGCACGAAAAATGGTTCTAAGAACTCATACTACTTGTGTTACAATCAAACATCTAGCTGAAAACAAACCTGATGAGGCCCGGGTCTTCTCATTAGGTCGTGTGTTTAGAAACGAAAAGGTTAGCTACAAACACCTTATAGAATTTAATCAAATTGAAGGAGTTGTTGTTGGAAAAAATGCTACTTTGCGAGATTTAATGGGAATTCAACGAGAATTTTACAAACGAATTGGAATTACAAAAATTAAATTTTGGCCCACATTTTTCCCATATACAGAACCATCTCTTCAAACAATGGTATATAATGAAAGATTGGGAAAATGGGTAGAGCTATTTGGAATGGGAATTTTCAGACCAGAAGTAACTAAACCCCTTGGAATCACTAAACCTGTTTTAGCATGGGGAGGAGGTATTGAAAGAATTGCAATGCTAAAGTATGATCTAGATGACGTAAGAGAATTTTACAATAACAACTTGAGCTGGCTAAGGAGTGCTACAAAATGCCAGTAGTTGAATTATCATATTCACGTCTTCAAAAACTAGTTGGCAAAGTAACAAAAAAACAAATTTCTGACTCTTTGCCTTTTCTTGGATTAGACATCGAATCTGAAGACAAAGACCTAGTCAGAATTGAATACAGCCCAAATAGACCTGATTATTCTACTGATTTTGGAATTGCACTGGGATTGCAAGGTTTGCTAGGAATCAAAACTGGAGCAATAAAACTAAATGTAAAAAAATCAAACAAATATTCTATCTCTATAAAATTTGACGTACCAAAGATACGCCCTTTTGTAACTGGAATTATTGCAAAAAACGGAAAGATTGATGATAAAACAATCAAGCAGTTAATGACTATGCAAGAAGATCTCCATTTTGGAATCGGAAGAAAAAGAAAGAAATCTTCTATTGGCATACATGACTTGGATGAGATTTCTTTTCCTCTAGTTTACAAAACCACTAATCGAAATCACAAATTCATTCCATTAAACTCTGAAAAAGAGATTTCCATTTCTGAAATTCTCAAAAACACTGACGTTGGAAAAGATTATGGTGCAATACTTGGAAATTCATCTAAAGTACCTCTAATTTTAGAT
>JAOTZM010000047.1 GCA_029861345.1 Candidatus Nitrosopumilus sp. | reverse complement strand
CATATGCAGTAGGTTCACCGTATAATACTTCGATATAATCACTGAGAAAATCTAATAATGTTAGGTCATGCTCTACTACCATTACACTTTTTCCTATTCTTGCTAAATTTTGTATCACTCTAGCAACGCCTGTTCTTTGAAAAACATCATTGTATGATGAAGGCTCATCAAAAAAGTAAAATTCTGTATCCTTTGATGCAACAGCAGCTATTGCTATTCTTTGTATCTCTCCACCACTTAGCTCCTTTAAACTTTGTTCTAAAGAATTTTCTAACCCTAATTCTTTGATTATCTCTCTTGAGACCCCTCTTTCATCATATTTGTCAATGAGTTCTTTTCCTGTTCCATCAAATGCTTGTGTGATATGATGAACCTGTTGAGGTTTTATTGATGCGCGAATTTGTTTTTGCTCAATCTTTTCAAAATGTTGTTTAAGTTCAGTTCCACTGTAATATTTTAAAATCTCATCCCATTCAGGAGGATTTTCATATCTTCCAAGATTAGGTTTTAGATTTCCTGACAGTATGTTTACCACGGTACTTTTTCCCATTCCATTTCTTCCTAGTAACCCAACAACTTCTCCTTTCTTTGGAGTAGGTAATTTGTATAGTCGAAATGAATTTGGCCCATACTGATGAATTTTGTCTGTAGCCAACTCACTTGCTAGATTTACAATTGTTATGGCATCAAAAGGACATACCTTGACACATATTCCGCATCCATTACAGATGTCTTCATCGATCTGAGCTTTTTTTGATTCTTCATTTAGTACAATGCAATCTGCTCCTGATTTATTGACTGGACAGTATTTTATGCATTCTAAACCACATTTTTTTGGTTGGCATAACTCTTTATCTAAAACGGCAACCCTATGTGTCATGTCGTAATTCGGTATTTTCTTTGCTTTATACCTATTTTGGGAACATTTGAAATTGGCGTTACGTTAATAGATGAGAATCTAACATAATAATTCAAGCCGGCCATAGCGTTAGGGTGCGACCCAATCCCATTCCGAACTTGGAAGTCAAACCTGACGTCGCTGTTGTGCTACTAAGATGCGAGAGCCCTTGGGAAGCAACAGTGCTGGCATTTTATAATCAATCTATTAATATTGAATTAATTGGATTGATATGATTTCAATGCCAAATTGTAGTGTATGTGGTGAATCCTTTACAGATGATATTAGATTTCTAAATCATATGATGGAAAAACATGGTTTTAGAAATCCAAATGTTGGCAAACCTGATAGAAATAGTAGGGGTTACTAGTTCTACAGATTTTGTAAATAATCTAGAATCAATCTTACACCAAAACCAGTAGCACCTTTTGGATTGTATGGTTTTTCTTTTGTAGCTACCTGTGTCCATGCAACTCCTGCAATGTCAATATGTGTCCATGGTGTATTTTCAATTGCATTTCTCAAAAATGCTGCAGCAGTAATGGTTCCTGCAGCTCTACCTATTCCGATATTTTTCATATCTGCAACCTCTGATTTTATCATATCCATAAAGTCTTGAGTTAATGGAAGCTCCCAAACTTCTTCCAAAGTTCTTTTAGAAGATTCATTGATTCTCTTTGTTAATTTTTCATTGTTTGAAACAATTCCTGCCACATTGGTACCTAACGCAATGATACATGCTCCTGTGAGAGTTGCAAAGTCAATAATTGCCTTTGGTGAAAAGTTCCTTTCTCCATATGATAATGCATCAGCTAAAATCAACCTGCCTTCCGCGTCCGTATTTAGAATCTCAGCAGTTTTTCCACTGTACAATTTTATGATGTCTCCTGGTCTATATGCTTCTCCACCTGGCATATTTTCAACGGATGGAACAATTCCAACAATGTTGATTGGCAATTTTAATTCTGAAACTGCTTTCATTATTCCAAGAACTGTACATCCACCACATTTGTCAAATTTCATCTCGTCCATTTTTTCTCCTGGTTTTAAAGAAATTCCTCCAGTATCAAAGGTCACTGCCTTACCAACTAGAACAATTGGTTTTTCATTTCTTGGTCCATGATTGTGTTCTAAAATAATCAGTTTAGGTTCATTTTTACTTCCCTGGCCAACTGCTGTAATTCCACCAAAACCCTTCCTTTTTAATTCAGGTTTAGAAATTACACTACATTTCATTTTATTCTTTTTGGCAATTGTTTTTGCAAAATTTGCTAACATATTTGGGGTACATTTGTTTGGAGGTAAGTTAGCAATACTTTTTGTAAATATTACTCCCTCTGCAACAGTTTCAGCTGTTTTGATTGCTTGTGATATTTTGTTGGATTTTGGAACTATGATTGTGAGATCTGGTGAACTACCTGCTTTTTCTTCTTTAAATTTATCAAATTTATACAGGGACATCTTGGAGCCTTCTACAATTTGAGAAACTGATGAAATTTGATCAGTCACAAAACTAGGAGGTACAATTATTGAAAATTCTTTTAGTTTTAACTCTCTTGCTTTTTGTGCAATTTTACCTGAAACAAATCTAATAGTATCTTTTGTTAAATTCTCTTTTTTTCCTAACCCTGCAAGTAGAATTCTTTGAGCAGGTTTTCCCTTCGGTGCTGGAATTATGCTTATTTTTCCGAACTTTCCTCCCATATCTTTTAGAGATTGATTGATTGCTGAGGTTATTTTGACATCAAATTTTCCTAATCCTAGGACTGTGTTTGAATTTTCTAATACAAATCCACAAAGAAGATGTGTTTTCTTTTTAGTAGAACTTTCAGTTTTTATCTTCATTATGAAAGTCTACGTTTTAAAGTCATATTTAGATTTATTAAAGATCTATTTTTTTGCTATTTGTAAGAATACTTGATGATCTTACAAAAACTGCTTTAATCGTTTTGCAGTCTTGCTGGCAATCTTTATCAATTCTCATAGTTGATGCTTTTTTTGTTTTTTTAGAAAAAATTGATTTTATCAATGGAAATAATGCTGCTCTACCACCATATGCCATTTTTTTATCAATAAACCAAAACATGTCTAAAGCAGATTCGTCTAGAATTTCATTTCTTATCTGTATTCCATTCTCTGAATAATGTCCTATTATTGTCATTTTACCTCTGGAAAAAAAATCAACAAATCCTGCAAATTTTACACACAAATAACATTGGTTATCAAAAACTACAATTGGAACATTTTCTTTAATTTCCATAATATCATTTAGTGGCGATCAAATTAAAATTTTCTAGAAGTAGACTTTTATTAAATTTACAAAGAGAAATTCCATATGGGGAGTAATTATTATCAAATAAAGAAGAATATTCTCAAAGCCCGTAGATTGGTAATTAAGGCAACCAATATTGCTGGTTCAGGTCATCCTGGAGGTTCTTTTTCTATGGCTGAAATTTTGGGTTGTTTATTTAATCGATATCTGAAATTTGATCCTACTAATCCTCAATGGGAAGATAGAGATCGTTTAGTTTTATCTAAAGGACACGCTGCTCCCGGTTTGTTTTCAAATATGGCAGTTGCAGGATATTTTCCAGAGTCTGAACTAGACACTCTACGAAAATTTGGTAGTAAATTACAAGGACATCCGGACCTAAAATGTCCAGGCGTGGAATTTTGTGGAGGTTCTTTAGGTACAGGTTTGTCTTATTCTGTGGGAATCGCCCTAACTGCAAAACTTGATTCCAAAGATTATCATGTTTATACAATAATTGGAGATGGAGAATCAGACGAGGGTCAAGTTTGGGAGGCAGCAATGACAGCTGCAAAATACAAGGTTGATAACCTTACTGCATTTCTTGATAGAAACTTCATTCAACAAGATTCCTATACTGAAAAAATAATGCCATTAGATGAAAAATTAGAAGGTGATGATATTACTGAAATGTGGAAAGATGCATCTCGTTGGAAGACTGGCGATAAGTGGAGATCCTTTGGTTGGAATGTTATTGAAATTGCTGGACATAGAGTTGAACAAATCGATGCTGCCATTGCAAAAGCAAATGCAACAAAAGGAGTACCTACTATGATAATATGTAGAACAGTTAAGGGAAAATCCATAGAACATATGGAAGATAATCCACTATGGCACGGAAGAGCTCCTGATTCTGATGTAATTCCTATAATTAATCTCGAATTAGATTCACAATTCATGATTGCTCCATCAATTATTGCCGGCGATATGACAAATCTGGAAAATGAAATTAAAAGATGTATTTCTGGCAGAGCTCATTATATTCATCTTGATGTGATGGATGGTCAATTTGTACCAAACAAAACTTTTGATCATACTAAAATCAAAGAACTAAGACCCCTAACTGTAATTCCTTTTGATTCACACTTGATGATAAATAAACCTGTAAAACATGTTAGAGATTACATCGATTCAGGAAGTGACATTATTACAGTTCATGCTGAAGTAACTGATGAATCTAGTTTTGGAGAAATTCATGATATACTCAAACAAAATCAAGTTGGTGTTGGTTTTGCAATAAATCCTGATACTGAATTGCCTGAATGGTCATACAAATTCTTACCTTCACTTGATCAGCTTATTGTTATGTCCGTAGTACCTGGAAAATCTGGTCAAAAATATATTGAAGAAACACACGCAAAAATGGCTAGATTAAATTCTGTTCTAAAGGAACACAATTTTTCAGGTTATATTGAGGCTGACGGAGGAGTAAATCTTGAGAATATTGGTTCCATATTTGCAGATGGAGCTAGAGTCTTTGTTGGTGGTGGTGCCCTCATTGGACAGCAAGATATGCCAGTAGCAATTAAAGACTTTAGAAGTGAGGTTTTAAAATCTAGACGACGTCTTTTGCTTGATAAAGCCCAAGAATTAGGTGGAACAGAATTAGTAAACAAATGGATTGGATTACATATTGTAGGGAAAAAACAAGAACAAATTAAAAAAATTGCACAGGAGGCAGGATACATTTGAATGAACCAATTATGACTGATATGCGTTCAGAATATTCCAAAACTTTGATTCAGATTGGAAAAGAGAATCCAAACGTTGTAGTTTTAGGTGCAGATACTACTGATTCACTAAAGACATCTGGCTTTGGAAAAGAATTTCCTGATAGATTTTTCAATGTAGGTATTGCCGAAGCAAATCTTGTTACAACTTCTGCTGGATTAGCAGTATCCGGAAAAATTTCTTTTGCTAGCACTTATGCAATATTTTTGCCTGGAAGAGCAGTTGATCAAATTCGAAATAACATTGCTTATCCCTCACCACCGGGCAAACAAGGCCTAAATGTAAAATTAGTGGTATCTCATGGTGGACTAACTGTTGGGCCTGACGGAGGTTCACATCAACAAATTGAAGACATTGCAATAATGAGAGTTATTCCTAATTTCCGAGTTTTTATTCCAGCTGATACAATTTCAGTTTCTAAATTAACCAAATTAATGACAAATGAATATGGCCCATTTTACATGAGAATGGCAAGATCGAAAACCCCTTTGGTTCACTCAGAGTCTCAAAAATTTCAAATTGGAAAAGGAATTACCATAAGAGATGGTTCTGATTGCACCATTGCAGCATGTGGAATAACTGTTAGAATGGCTTTAGAAGCAGCCGAAACATTACAGCAGGAAGGCATCTCTTGTAGAGTTTTGGACATGTTTTCAATAAAGCCAATTGACAATGAAATTTTAGAAAAAGCAGCTAGAGAGACTGGATACATCGTCACTACTGAAGAACATAATATTTTTGGTGGAATGGGATCTGCTGTTGCAGAATCAATTTCTGAATCATATCCTGTACCTATAAAGAGAATCGGAGCTCAGGATATGTTTGGAGAATCCGCCAGAGATAATGAGATTCCTTTACTCTTAGAAAAGCACGGAATAACATCCTTTAATATGGCAAAACAAGTCAAAAAAATTAGGAGTAAAAAATTATGAAAATTTTTCTGGACACTGCTAATCTGGAATCGATTAGAACATTCAATGATATGGGATTACTAGACGGAATCACAACTAATCCTTCTCTAATGTCAAAAGAAGGGGGCAATCCTAAGGATGCAATGGAAGAAATTACAAAAATTATCAAAGGTGACGTAAGTTTAGAAGTTGTTAGTACGGAATATTCTGGAATGATGGAAGAGGGTAAACGTCTTCGTAAATATGGTGATAATGTTGTCGTTAAAGTTCCCATGACTCCTGATGGTTTGAAAGCATGCAAATCACTTTCATCAGAAGGAATTCCTGTTAATGTTACATTGATATTTTCTCCAAACCAAGCTTTACTTGCAGCAAAATCTGGAGCAAGATATGTTAGTCCATTTATTGGAAGACTAGATGATATTGGTCAAGATGGAATGCATTTAATTAAAGAAATTAAAGAAATATTTTCCAATTATAATTTTGGAACTAAGATTCTTGTCGCAAGTATTCGTCACCCAGTACATGTAGTCGAAGCTGCAAAAATTGGAGCAGATGTTGTAACTTTACCTCCTGCAGTATTAAACAAGATGTTATCACATCCATTGACAAAAATCGGTCTAGAAAACTTTCTAGCAGATTGGGAAAAGCTCAAAGCTGGAAATCCTGATATCAAAATATAACAAAATTGAATCTATTCAGGGAATTCAATTAAATGATGATCCATATGTATAGATTTTCCCTAATACTCCAAATACAAATTATGGTGTTGAAAGCCAAAGAGAATTCGTAAAGCAAGGTTATGTCCAATTTGTTCTTGCTTGTGCTGCTCGTAAATCTACTTCATATGAATATGCCCTCTCATTAAATGATAGAAATATTGCATTTGATGTTTATTTTGTGTCCTCGCACGATGAAATGATAAATTATCTGAAGTCTGATTCTTTTAGATTCTATGCTCAAGAAGGATGTTTAACCCAGAATTATCATAGTTTTAGTGGAATTTATAAAAATGTTGGAAAAAATTTTGGATTATTGATCATAATACCTGATAATCTTGAACAGACTCTAACCAAAGTTAGAATTAGTATTCATAAAAAACTCTAGAATGTCAATATTTTAGCTACTAATCCAGCCTAGTTTTTTGAAATATACGAACATCAGAATTGCAGGAATTGCTGACGCAAGAATAACAATTATGAAAGTTGTAAATGGGCCCAAGATCATTGAATTGTCTTCTAATCCTCCTGGTAGATTAACATTCATTCCATAAAATGTTCCAATTACTGTTGATGGAATTGCCAGTGTGAATATTATAGTTAGTACTGCAAGTACTTTGTTAGTTTTTTCAGTACTTAATACATAATCTGTGTCTTTATAAATTTCCATAGTTTCTCTAGATTCTTCTAATGTTTCAATTACTTTGTCTATGTGATCAATTACGTCATCAAAATATAATACAAGTTGCTCGTCCTCTCTTTCTGAAAATTTTTTAATATTATTTGTAATTTCTAATACAAATTTCTTTAATGGATTGGCAATTCTTCTTAATCGATTAATTTCTCTTCTGAGCAAAGCAATACTTCGTGCTACTGGTTTTGTTTCATCAAAAACTCTATCTTCTATTTCATCTAGATTTGCAATTATCTTTCTAGAAGTATGCAAAAGATCATCTACTAGTACGTCTATGATTTCATGTAGTAATAATCCTGAAGATTTTTCTAATAACCTATTTTTTCTTTGTTGATCTGAACCTGTTTTACATATTTCAACTAATTCTACTAGAGGTTCAAGGTCTCCTTGATGGACTGTAACAAGGAAATCTTTTCCAAGAAATATGGATAATTGACTATTTTTTGAAATTCCTACTTTTTGTGAAAGTGGTGGAAAATGTAAGATTACAAAGAAGTGATCGTCATAGCTGTCTAGTTTGGGAAGTTCAAATTTAGTCATGCAGTCCTCTATGTTAAGTGCATTGAAATTATATTTTTCAGCTAATTTTTCAATATCATTTCTATCGGGGTTTTGTAAATCAATCCACACAAATCTCCCCCCCTGTATAGTCTCCATTTTATTTTTGACAGATCTTTCTATTGATTTTTTACCTGAACGTAACCTATTGGTGATGAATCCTTTCCTCAAGTCGAAACATACCCTAATGCAACAAATTTAAAGCGATCGCTAATACTTTATCCAAAAATTACAGTCAAGTTGTAAAATCGAAAATTATTCTTGAATTTGAGACTCTACTTGAATGGCATTAGCTGGACAGCTCCATAATATGATAGTCCGATTGTTATAGCCATTGCAATCCACCATAATCGCATATTTTACTTCTCATTTAGTCAATAATAAATCTACAGTCTAATTTTCAGTAAAAAATCAAAGATTATTACAGGATAAACTGTTTTTCTTTTTTGTGGCCTTCGTAGTACAGTGGTTAGTATAGAGGATTGTGGATCCTCGGACAGGAGTTCGATTCCCCTCGAGGGCCTTTATAAATTGAAAAATGCCTTAATGTGTATGGACAATACTATGAGGCAAAAGACAATATCTGATCAGAAGGGAAAACTGATACCTAGAAACTATACAAATAGATTAAAAATAACTAGTTACAAAGTTTTTCATCAAATGGGCTCCAATTCCTACGTGTAAATTCTACCCAATCCTCAATTTCTGAGTGTTCCTTAAGAAATTCCATTATTTCTCTGATCTTCATGAAAGAATGGTTTCTTGAACCCTAGATATTGTGCGTTTGTCAAAAATTGCTTCGACCTGGATCAATTAAAGAATAGCGATGCATAAAAATGGTTGAGATGAAATCTAATCAATTATTTTGTGCCTGAAATTGAAATTGTGGACTTTTATACCTTGTTTAATCCATCTCTAGTTTTAAATCAAGAATCTAAACTTGCAACATAATCTCTTTCATGTGGAAAATTACCATGACAATAAATCTACAAATACTCCAGACTGGGAAGAAGTAAGGGCTTGTCCTGGATATTTTATGAAGAATGACATCTTTTTTAATATTTTAGAAGAATGATTTCAATTTTAATCTGATTCAATATCAAATTATAACTCTTTAGCTAAGTCTTTCCATCATTTAGGAATATCAACTAACACAAAATTACTTTATGCAATTGACTATTGGATCTTTCTATTAATCATTATCCAATTCATCTTCATCAGATTCACGTCTAGATGGTCGTATCGGAATATAAATAATTGACAATAAGATCTACTTCCAGATGAAGTATTTAGAACTCACTGATGATTCATCAGTGAATGTTTTAAGTAAATTTTGTTAGGATCTTAAATCAATTATAATTTCATATCATTGGGTTCATCTAACCAATACAAAGTCAACAATGTGTTGGGAATTTTGGATATATTCAATTTTGGATCAAAATCAGCCACAAAATCTAATCATAATGATTAGTGTAAGAGAATCAAACCAATATAAACCAAGTAAGAGACTTGATAATTTTAGAAAATACCAAATTTGCTTGATTCCATCTCTTCTTTGATGGCAAGCTTGAATCTGGGGGATTTACTCTCTATATTCTTTGTTAGCCATGTAAGAAATTTTTTTTCCATTCCTTTTCCCTTTAATTTCTCAAAATCTGGACCCATTGTTTCTACTAATTTTTGAACAAGTGATTTGTTTATACTTAATACAAAAAAGTGCCAACCAAATGCAAATTCTGAGTCAGTCATTACAAAATCTTCTTGACTGTGTACCATTTCTTCTAGCATAGATAGCTGATGAGTTAATGCTTTACTTGTTTTATCGTAATCTACTGTAGATACATTAATGTTAATTCTACCTTCCATGGCTTCTTCATGTTAAAACAAAATAAAAGGATTACACAGATTATTCCTTTAAAAGATAATCAAAATCAATGTCAAAATTCATCTTCATGATATTGATATAAGTCTGAATAGATTCTGGAATATCTTTTCCGCATGCTACTCCTAACTTTTTTGCATTGATCCAAATCACCAAGGTTTGTATAATTGTCAAAAATCGATCATTTTTAATTTCAGCGGTGGCGATTGATTTCGTGTACCGTTCTGCAAATTCCCATGCAGTTACAAAATCTACACATTTTACACCAAAAATTGCCAATAACTGTTCTTGCAGATTTTGCGCTTTTTTGAATGGTACTTTGTTGATGATGTATGGAAAATCTACTTTGTTTGGAAGGCAATTAGGAAGTGGTCCCCAAATTGTAATTATTTTCGTTTCTGGTTTTAGACTTTTAAATTTCTTCATCATTTGATTAATTACATTATCATCTGTAAACCAAAATAAAATTACTGATGCATCTGAAATATCTGATTCTTCTATATTTTTGTGAACCATCTGTCCTTGAATATGTTTTTGTTCAAGATTTTTTTTTGCCTGTTGAATTTTTTTGAGATTATTGTCTATTCCTACAGCTTTTTTTACTTTGAATTCATTTACTGCTATCTCGATTCCTTTTTCATTACCACAACCTAAATGATAAAAAATGTCATTTCTACCTAAATTTACAAATTTAAAAATTTCTCTAAAAGATTTTTCTGGTAGCTGGACATCTTCTCCACTAAGCA
>JAOTZM010000046.1 GCA_029861345.1 Candidatus Nitrosopumilus sp. | reverse complement strand
TGGATCCAGAAAATCAAGGAGAGAAAATCTATCCTTTAGGGTATGAACCTAAAATAATTCCTGATTCATCTGACTCTAAGGTAAGAAATCAACTACTTGATTTTATTTTAAAGTCTGGACCTTCTGAAGTTGTAGACACTGATTTGTTTGCTGTGATGGCAAAGAGACGTTCGACAAGAAAATTTTCAGACAAGCCAGTTGAAACTACAAAAATAGATAAAATTATTGCCGCAGCTGATACTGCGCCTACTGCAGGAAACTATCAGGGATTTGAAATCTTTTATGTAAAAAGTCCTGAAAAGAAGAAACTTTTAGTTGAAGCATGTAACAAACAGCCTTATGTTAACTCCCCTGTTGTGTTGGTTTTCTGTAAAAACTCCTCTAGAGTAAAATTTGATTTCCCTGAATCTATTCTTAAAAAATTTGCCATCCAGGATGCAACACTAGCTGCTGGATATTCACAGCTTGCAGCTCAAGCATTGGGGATAAGCTCAATCTGGATTGGTATGTTTGATGAACAAAAAGTAATGGATGTTATTGAAACTGATCTGATTCCATCTTCAGTGCTATGTATGGGATATCCCGAACAAACAAAATTCCCAAAACCAAGGCGTAACCTCAAAGATTTAGTTCATGTAGTATGGTGATTAGACCTAAAATATCCATCTTTAAATAATCATTGTTACTTGTTTTATTCATGACTGATGCATATGTGATGTTAAACTGTGAATTAGGTGCAGAAACTGAGATAATTGAAAAACTCAAGGAGCTAGAACAAGTCAAAGATGTTTTTGAAACAATTGGCACTCATGACATGTTAGTAAAGCTGCAAGCAGAAAATTTTGAAAAGATAAGAGAGGTTGTTTCTTGGAATATTCAGAAACTACCCAAAATACGTTCAACTGCAACTCTGATAAAAAAAGATAATTAAGACTAGTTGTTATCTAATTCAAATGCCTGATGAGAAAAATGAGATAGAAAAACTGATTGATAATATGATATCTAGTGGAGATGAGTTTGTTGTCAATCTTAAAACTGTTTTACCCAACTCTCTGTCAGAATCTGTGGTAATGTTTCATGAATCAAACGTTACAAATCTAAAAAAAATTAGAGAATTTCTTAACAAATAACCTCATAACATTGATTCCTACGATTACTGCTATATCTTTTTTAATCATTATCCAATATTTCTAATGTGAACAGATCTAGGACTCTTAGTATAACTGTGAATAAAAAAATAGGGGATGCATTTGATGCTATTTTACAAGTTCCACCAAAAATGATGCCTGATGCAAAAATGAATGACGATGGTTGGTGGTTCTTTACTGGTCCTCATGGAAAATCTCGACTCAAATTCAATGAAAATAAGTCACTTGGAATTTTAGATCATCAATATGTTGATGACGAATCCCATTGGAATGTTCCCATGAGAGTGGTCTCTAGCGGTGATTTTTCTGAAGTTGTAATTACTTTGAATAAACCCGATGAACTAACTGATGAGCAGTTTGATAAAAGAATGTCTGAAATTGGAGAGATGATGGTTTCAATGAAAAATATCATTGAATCTGATAACTAAGGCTTTGCTCTGAAATTAATCTTTGATATTGAAATGTAACTCATTTGCAAGTTTATATTTATCTAGGATAGCTGATAAGAAAATGAAATGTGTGTTTCTAATTCCTTAATACCTAAACGATAAAACAAATCATTCCTTAGATTTAAATGCAAATTTTGCAACACTGTGTTGATAAAAATGCCATATGAAGAAGTATATTTTCAAAGATTAGAACAAGAAAATCCTGAAGATTATAAGAAAATAAAATCTAGAAAATCTCAATAATCTTGATTCATTTATCTGAATCCTCAGAATTATCTTTCTGCCTTCTGCTAGGACCTGCCATGTCTTCTGGTTTTACCTTGTTATCCCAGTCTCCTTTTAGGCCTTTAACCAAAGCAATGATTCCTGCACCAATAAATCCAATAATCAATGCAAAGAATAATGTCTGATCAAGTATCTTAAATGAACAATTAATTTCTATTGGGGCATTTTCATCAGAATATTCATAGCATGTTCCAAACTCATTTGATTCCAGAGTTGCTGCTTGATAATCATGTCCAAATGCTCCAAGAACAATAAATCCTACAAATGTTAATGCAATACCAATAATGATAAATCTCATATCACTCATGTTTCCCTCCCAATTATATCCTATTTACACTTTAATCTAGAATCCCTCTAGTGCTATTTCTCAAGTAACACTTTTAGATTTTCAAGTGATGCCTCATAAAATGAGCCCATAAAAGCAAGAAACTCTAAGAATTGTTTTTCAGACATCTTTTTACTGTTAAGATAAGACTGCCATGTCAGTTCAACTGTATTTTTTGATTTTGCATTAATTGAAATTGTTGCAACATATGCCCTTAACGGCAAACCCTCAGTAGCAATATATGTAAAATATTCTCCCTTCTTCCATGCCACCACATGTTCTTCAATTTTACTTCCATCTCCAAATGTAATTAGTCGTATTACTCCTACATCAATCTTCTTTTTAGAAAGGTACACTGTTTTTTTTACATCAACTACCCAAGTTGGTAATCCTGCAATATTGCTAATTTTTCTCCAAACTTTATCTTTTGATGCTTTAATTAAGATCGTCTTTTTTACCGAACCCGTATGAAATGATTTTTTTACAGTTTTTATCATGTAATAATGTCTAATCTGATGGATTTTAAATTTTAACTGTACAACCATTTTTAATCCCCGACAAATAATATTATCAAATGGTATTTGGATGGGGCAAAAAGAAACAAGAGGAAAAGCCAATAGCAAAAGCCCCTAAGGAAAAAGAGGTTCAACTATCTGATGTCTCTAAAATTGTGACTGAACTTGGGAAACTACGAAAATCTCAAACCCTCTCTGAGATAAATCATCTGAGAAATGATACCGAACCCCTGATAAATGATCTAATTAAAATCGGAAACGTCCTTGAAAAAGACAACCTCAAAATTGATGATGTTGATAAGCATCTTGCCATAATTGTGGTTCGAGGAAAAAAGCAGGTAATCGATGTTATAAAAAAAGGTGTTATTCATCTACCAGAAGTTTCATCAATTGATGATGCAGAGAGATTAAATGCTTCTCTTAATCAAATTCTCAAAAAGGTTGGTGATGTTTTGGGAAGACAAACAAGGGTAATTCATATTTTTGCAAAAAAATATGCCAGTCAATTAAAGGAAAACCTTGAAATTATGAACACAAACCACTCTGAGATTCGTAAACTGCTAAAAAACTATGATTCCACAAAGTCCAACTCTAATGAAATAATTGATGCCTTAAATCAAATTAAGATTTTAAAAGATACACAACAAGAAAAAAACAAAAAAATTGATGAAACAAATCAAACCACACACACACTAGAAAAAAAAATTACATCGTTACAGACTTTAATTGAAGAAATTAAATCTTCAGATAATTACAAAAAATACCTTGATTTAAAAAATCAAATAGATTCGTTTAGTACTCAGAAATTTAAAATAAAAAACGAGATTGATGCACAATTTACAAAAATCTCAAGGCCTCTGAGTCGATATGAATATGGCTCTTCCTTAGATAAAGATCAAAAAAAACTCTTGAGCAAACTAGTTGATAATCCATTTGATGTCCTTCTTCCTAAAAACACAGATTCTATTATTGTAATTTTGGAAAATGTTAGAAAAGGAATTTCTTCTGGTTCTATCTCTGTAAAAGATGTTGACAAATCTTTGTCTTATCTTACAGAAACTGAGGAGGCCCTTGATGTATTTGTGAAACAGATTTCAGAGTATTTGGCAAAAAATGAAAAAATGATAAATGATTTGAAATCTCTTAGCTCAAAAGAGCTTGAATCTTTAGAAAGCGATCTGGCAAAACATATCTCCTTTAAGGAGGATTCACAACAAAAATTTGAAATGATAAAAGAAGAGATAGATGAGATTAATTCAAAGATTCCACAACTTGTATCTGGCATTGAAGGTAAACTAAGACAATTCTCAAATACAAAGTATACTGTGTTGCCATCTTAAAATTAAATTAGTTGCAAGATGAAGTGTTTCTGTGATTTTCAAAAAGAAAAAATTTGAGCGTAAAGTAATACTACAAAAAAATGTGCTTGATAGCATCTTATCATACTGTCAAATAAAACACCCAAATGAGGGAATCCTAATACTCAAGGGAAAATCAAAAAATGGCCAAATCAAAATAGATGGACTCGTAATACCTCCTTTCAATTATACTGGACCTACGTTTGCAGGATTTCCTCATTCTTTTCTACCATTTGATTTGAGTTATATTGGAATTGTTCACTCTCATCCAAGTGGTTCAGCAGAACCATCTGTTACTGATCTGCACAACTTTTTTGGATTAGTTTCACTAATTGTAAAATCTCCATATAATGATGATTCTATTTTTGCCTGGGATAGCAGTGGAAATTCTATTCCCCTTTTAATTGAATAATGCTGTAAACTATCCCCCCAAAAAACCAGAAGAAAATTGACAAAACTTTATAACCTTTTTTAAGGTACTACCAATGAAATGTTTAATTACAAAACTTATTTGATCTTCCTATTTGCGTCACTTGCTATCAGTATTGGTTTGCAGATGGTACTTCCATTTCCATATGGTTTAGGAGCTGCACTTGCAATCTTTATTGCATTTCCATTACTGCTAAGAAGACGATACATGAATCGTATGCGTGGCTATGGCGGTGACTCTGGATCAGGAGGAGGTGGATTCTTTGGAATGGGTTCACCTGGCGGTTCTGGTGGTGTTCGATATGTCTGCCTTGCATGTAACAACAAACACAAAGGCGGTTCTTGTCCACGTTGTGGCTCAAAGATGCAGCGTGCTGACTTTTAGATAAAAAAAATGTCATTAGATCAGATTCGCAAAAAAGTAATATTTCACAACTCTGTTGATGTTTGGATTGCAGCATGCGGAGAGAAAGATATTTCCTGGACAAACCCCGAGGAATACAAGAAATTCATTGCATATTTACTCAAAAATAATCTAAATCTAAAGGCGTTTAACCTCTGTGCTCATGAGGCAGGTGCTACTGAGGAGGAAAAGACAAAGTTTACTGAAATCTTGGCTGAAACAAAAGATGATCCAAACTCTTTGACATATACCATAAAGCTATCCGATAATGCTTTGGATATTATTCGAGGTTATTCCTTTTAATCATCTTTTGAGCTTTGGATTAACTATTGCATCAAGAGCATTACCAATAAATACAAAAGCCAGACCTGTAACTGCAATCATCACTCCTGGTGGCATTATCCACCACCATAATCCTCTAGCTGCTGCACCAAACGTATTTGCGTCATGAAGAATTTGCCCCCATGTTGGAAATGATGGGTCTCCTAACCCAAGAAAACTAAGACCTGCCTCAGTAGTGATTGCGGCAGGAACAGATATTGCAATACTTGCAAACGCATATGGGAGCAACTGTGGTAGAATATGCTTGAGAATGATCTTGGAATTTTTTTGACCCATCATGGTTGCAGCATCAACATAACCCCGAGTTTTGATTTGAAGTGACATGCTTCTTGCTACTTTGGCAATACCTACCCAACCAAAGATCATCAAAAACCCCACCATCAAAAATATGCTATTACTAATTGTAACTGAGAGAATAATAAGAAACGGAAGTGCTGGCAATGCATAGATTACATCGTTGAATCTCATCATTGCCTCGTCAGTTTTTTTGCCTTTGAATCCTGCATACACTCCATAGAATAATCCCATTATTACTGATGCAATAGCAACAACAAGACCGATAAACAGAGCCAATGGTGTTCCCCATAACAAACCAATTGCTAAATCTCGTCTTAACTCGTCTGTTCCCATAACTCCAAAGGCTTTACCTCCAATGATTAGTTTTGATTCAGGGATTTGGTTTTCAGAATTTACTCCATACAGATCAATTAAAAAAATATAATCTCCCTTTAGGGGCTCATTTGTTTGTATTTTTGAAAAAACAACATCTTCAGCTGATAATCTGTGAATATTAAATCCAAATATCTCTGATTGCAATGACAAATTTTTCCTTATTGCCCCATCCGTTGAAAAGATTCTTTCGCTGTGGATAATTTTTGAGTCAGAGAATGGAAGGGACGTTGATAATAATTCAAGCTTGATTCCATCTGGTCTAATCACTGACATTTGCAGTAAGGGAGAGCCCGAATACTCTGATGTAAACTCGTAGATAAAATCATTTGGAAAGTCATCATAATCAAAATTCATTCCAAATTGATGTGACACAAGTGAAATTCCCCCTCGTGAGTTTGTTTGAATACTTGGTGTCTCTAAGATTCTATGCTCTGGAATCTTTTCTGCCATAAAGAGATTCACCCAAACCGGAATTGCAACCTTTGGATATGAAATCCAGTTACCGGGATTATTCCACTCTTGAAAAGTTTCAACTGGAATTGTAATTATGGCAACAATTGATGTTAAAACAAGAATAGCAAGAATTGTAATGCCTGCGATTCCTATCTTGCTTTTGAGAAACTCTTGTTTTATCTCCTGTGGGGTTACACTGCTCATCCTGTCCTCACCCTTGGATCAAAATATCCGTAAAGCAAGTCTGCAATCAATATGCTGACAAGGAAAAATACCGTAAGTATGTATGTGGCGCCAATGATTACCGGCAGGTCCATTACTGTAATTGCCTCAAAGTATAGTCTTCCCATACCTGGCCAATCAAAGACTGCTTCTGTGATTATTGCTCCTCCAAGTGACCCTGACAAACTAAGTGCCAGAATTGTTACAATTGGTGGTGCGGCATTTTTTAGGGCATGAATATAGATTATCTTTTTCTGGTTTATTCCGATTGTTTTCTTTGCCATGATGAAATCTTCTTGCATGATTCCAACCATGAAGTTTCTCACCAAGTAAGCCCATGAGCCAAATCCTATCATTACAATTGTAATTAATGGTAATGCCATGTGATACAATAAAGCCCAGATATATCCTGGGTCTGATGATGGAATATCTGGAGTTGCCCTTGCAGGAAATATTTGATACACAAATGCAAATAAAAAGATCATTAACATTCCTATCCACCACACAGGAAAACTGGAACTAATTATTGCAAAACTTGATGTTATTCTATCAATAATGGAGCCGACCTTACTACCTGATAGTGCTCCAAGAAAGATTCCAATAACTGAGATAATTATTGTAGCTGTTGTAAAAAGCAAAATTGTTCTTGGAAGTTTCTCAAATATTATATCCTTTACATCTGAAGAACCAGAATCACTAGTAAGAAATGTTGCATGGCCAAAATCAAGTAGAAGAATCTTGTACATTGTTAGGCCTATTCTTTGAGGGGAATACCACGGCTCATCAAGACCTAAAACTTTGATTCTCTGATTAATCTGGCTCTGAATAAAGTTTTCAAACCCTTGTACTGATGAGAAACTCTCAGCTATTGCAGGATTTTCTGTAATCTCAGATCTCACCTGAAAGACGATTCCTTGTTTTAGTATGGTATCCATGTTGGAGCCAACAAGTGCAATTGTGATTAATAGCGTGATCATCAAGACACCAAACATTGTTGCCAGTCTTGTGGCGACATATCTTTTTAGAGTCAATAATTTCTGATGAGAAAATTAGTTTATAATTATAACATGTCTGTTAGTTGGCTTCCAAAATATATGAGGGTAAAATCTAGGTGTTATAAGCAAAAATATCTTATCATTACATCTCTGCTGTTATAATTTAATTATTTTAAAATTCTGAAATTAAACATATTATAATTCAATTTTATCTTAGTTATTTATGGCAAAAAAGACCTTTGATCCGGACAAACTTGTTTTAACAAAGCCTGAGATACTAGAATTTTGTGATAGGGTGTTGCATAAATGGAACAAAAACCCCGCAGATAATGCAAATAACATCCTGGCAATGAATGCCGTTAAAACCAGCGTTATGTGGACTGATGATGAGTCCCTCAAGGCAATATGGAGTGAGATCATAGCCTGGACATTTGAGCTCTTATACCAGAATGCCATGGCCCAAAATCAGGAATGGGCAGATGTCATGAAAAAATTAAAGAATAAAAAATAACTTTGATGGTATAATGAGTGCAAATACTATCAAAAAGGCAAAGAAGTTAGTTGAAAGTGGTGGTGTAGTTCAAATTGAAGATGATCTTTTTCAGATAAAGTCCTCATCTGATCCTGACAAATCTTATTTTGTAACCTCTGACACTTGTGAGTGCCCCGGATTCAAAAATTTTTACAAATTTCATCATGGCAAAGGACTAAAGGCAAACTGCTCTCATCTGGAGGCAATTAGAATTTTCAAGCAAGAAAATCCATGAATAATTAATTTCTAGGTATTAGGATTTTTTATTATGTCCTTTTGATCTAATTTTTTAATTTTAGACGGAATTATGAAAAGTGAATGCTAATTCATTAGTTGGGTTTCGTGAAGGGGAAGCTAGATGACGGGATATCCTGATATGATTTCAATCTCGTCGGTGTGATTGTTTTGTTTTTGCCATAGCCAAAACATACGGTCTACATTGCAATGGTGAAAGAAGAAGATTGGATCTAGTGCAGCCGTATTGTTCTCTCCCATGTCTCCATCTGATTCAGGTCTCTGACCTGATTCCCCCTGGCTTGGAATGAATCATTTTAGATTCTTTGCATCTATCTTTCCGATGTATGCCTTGTTTTTTGTAATGATGATAGGACGCAAGATTAATCCTGGATGCTTTACCATTAGTTTGATTAGTTGAGTGTCTGTTTTTTTATTATTCTCCAAGCCTAATTCCTTGTATTTTTTGTCCCTTTTTCTGAGAATCTCTGATGGCTTTTTTCCTGTCATCTTGATAATCTTTGTTAACTCTGCTTCAGAAAAAGGGTCTCTAAAAAAGTCTCTCTTCTCAATGTCTGCATTCATTCTCTCAATCTCTGTGATTGTTTTTTTACATGTGATGCATGTTGGTTTGTGGTATATTTTCAATTCATCTTTTGTATCTAAGATGGATTAAAAATTGTTTAGAAATACTGTTATGCACAGCAGATTGATTTCTTGAAATCTTCAGAGTTTCTCTCAAAATTACATTCTTTGCATACTTGCCAGCTTCTTTTCTTTAGGAGAGAAAATGCTGACTCGTAAGATACGGAATACATTTTTCCACCACAGGATGGACAAGATAATGGAATATCTATTTTCATAAATTATCTTAAAGTGATTTTGAATATAAGAGAAACGTAGAAGTTATCAATCGTTCATTGATTCTGAATTTTCTTCAGTTTGATTATCTTCAGAACTTTTTTCTGATTTATCTAGATATTTTTGATTAAATTCTTCAAGGGATTCCTTTGGAATTGAAATCATATCTAGATATGCCTTTCTTGCCTCTTCATATGTTCCACCGTTAGCAAGAATCTCATCTCTAATCTTTTGTGCATCCTCAAATGTATTCTTTGTAAAGTTGAGCTGGTCTGCAACTAGATCTCTAATCTGTGGATTGAGGCCATTAATGTAATCATCATACTGATATCCTCCATAGGTTCCAGCCCTTGGATTGAATTCTTCAATAGATTGGATTCTCAGATTGTCAGAAATTCTTCGCTGCTCTTCTAACTCTCTTTTCTCTACTAGTGGCTCTTTGGCTTTCTTATTCTCTTCAATTAATTCTTCAAGCAATCCATGATAATATTTGAACAGAATCTGTCCAATTGGGTCTTTCTCAAATTTTGTTTCATTTGAGCTAAGATAGTTTCTTGCCTCATCTGTTGATAGTTTTTCTTGCAAGGCCAAAACTGGTGATATCTTCCCCTTTATCTGAAATTCTGTACTTGAGAGACCTGTCATTCCATACCATGATGAAACAACATTAACACTATAGATTCCTGGAGTTTTTTCCAAGTCTTTGAATTCTCCTCTAAAGACTCCTGATGGGTCGGTAAATGTTTTGATAGTGTCTGAGCCTGCTCTTATGAGAACTTCTGCTCCTCTAATTGGTTTGTATGCGTGGTCTACTATTGTACCTGTAACTACTACCGTTTCTCCAGGATTAATGGCTGCTTTTTGCATCTTTACATCAACTAGTAATTCCCACAGCTCAGCCTCTGAGGTTTGAATGAACGAAAATACCATTAAAAATGAAAATAATCCTATCACTATGGCCTTATTTTTGAACACAGGATTTTTTCTGGTTTGTGTTGTTAAGATAAAGTATGAAGAAGAATTTACTATCTTTTAATTTTATTTGAGTAATTTTCTTCGTTTTGGAATAACTCCAAACCCAACTACTTAAACCCCTAAATTCATCTAATGCTTGATAATGGATTTAGAAAAATTCCGCAACGATGTCTATGAGATGACTGAAAAATTGTCAAAAAATCTCAAGGAAAATGATAGATCAAAACTAAACTATGTTTGTCAGCAATTAATTGAAATGTATAAAAAGAATCTGGTAAAAATCAACCATTCTGTCTTGGAGTT
>JAOTZM010000147.1 GCA_029861345.1 Candidatus Nitrosopumilus sp. | reverse complement strand
GGAAAACATGCAATCGCAGTAATACATGATGCAAAGTTAGCTATAAACGAATTTTACAGAGGAAAGGAAAATGATGGTGCTTGCTTAGTTATTGCAGGCGATGTAAACAATGCAGGAAAGATGGTAAAAGCGGCAGGTTTGGGTGCAGATATTATTGGATATGATACTAGTCTTTTGATTGCTAAAGTAGGTCATCATTCAGAGAATTTCTTTGACGAAGAAATTACAGCACAAAAAATTTTCAATCATATGATTGCCACAAAAAGTGAATTAACAGGTATTCCTGCAGCCATTGGGTATAGTGACTTTCACAATTTATCTCCCAGTGACTTTAGAACATCTAGCATTAAGGCAAGTGTTCAAGGTGACATTCCTTTAGAAGGTGTAGATAAAACCTATAGAATCATAGTTGAGGAAATACTTGATAATTATCTCAACATAAAAAATATTTCAGTTGACCAACAAGAAAAACAAAAAATCATTAATCTTATAGTCCAAGAGGGAACTTAAATGTGCGGAATTTGTGGACTCATGATGGATGATGGTAACCTACGTCATTTTCCTGTAGGGTCTATCTTGCAAGATATGATGGAAAGCCAACAGATAAGAGCTCAGGATGGAGCTGGAATTGCAATATTTAACAAAAGTAATGCTGGAGATTCATTCAAGATAAAAAATTTCAGAAAAGAAGGAATGTCTGATTATACCATTGATGAGGTTGACTCTTCATCAGAAAATATATCTGAGAATTTAGAAAAATTAAGCCAAGATCCTGAATGTCACTTTTTTAGTTTTGAAAACCAAATGACAATACTCAAAGAAACTGGATTAGCTAAAGATCTTGATAAAAAATTCGGCATACGAAAAATGAACGGCTCTCATGGCATAGGCCATCTAAGAATTGCAACAAGCAGCAGAGTAACTCCATACAATACTCATCCATTCAGCACTACAATCTTGCCCGATATTGCAATAGTTCACAATGGAGAGATTACAAATTACAACATGTTAAGAGATTCACTAGAATTGGAAGGATTTACATTTCATACAGATAGTGACTCAGAAGTTATCGCCGTTTTTCTAGCAAGCAGAATTCTTAAACATGGAGACATAGAAAGAGCACATCGGGAATTTGTAGCAAAGGCTGATGGTCCCTTTACTTACATAGCTGCCACTTCGGATTCGATTGCTATTGTACGGGATAAATTTGGAACAAGAAAAGGCATCATAGGATATAACCCCGGAACTAATGATCATCCTCCATTTTGGGCAATGGCAACTGATTTGTCTGCACTTGATGTAGTAGGAGCTACAACAAAAATAGAGACTCCTCATCCTGGGAAACCAAGAATCTTTTACAGGAATTAAAATGTACACTCTAGATATTGATGAAATAAGGGCTTTGGCAAATGATGTTACTTCTACAAGTTCAGGTTCTAACGAATTTGATTTATTAAAGAAAAGATTACATGAAAGATTTCAAGTATCTGTTCCAGAAGGTTTGAAAAATGCTGCAATTGAAAAATTCGGAGATGTTGCCAGTGCTCCTATCCTTTATGAAAATTTAACAAACTCCATACTTCGAAAAAAAGTTGAAGATGGTGAAAACAACATAACCATAAAAAATCCCAAAGCCCTCTACAGAATTGGAGTTTTTGGTTTCTCAGAGCCCATCAATCTAAATCTAACAGTAGAAGGAAATGTAGGGAACTTTTTTGGGGCATTTTGTAATTTTAATGGAACTTGGACAGTAAAGGGTCATGCAGAAAATGGCTTGGCAGATAAAGGATATTACGGAAAATTTGTAATAGATGGTCTAGCTACTGAGCTTGTAGGACAGAATAATCAATCCACTAATTTCAGTCATGGTGTTGATATTCTAGTTAGAAAGGGATGTATGGAAAGAGCAATGGCTCAGGCAAGAGGCGGTAATTTGGTTACATTTGGAGCTGGATTCAATTCTGGATTATACATGTCGGATGGAGTTCTGATGAATTTAGGCGAACCAGGTGAATTATTTGGAGCAGGTATGGTTGGAGGTCTAATATACACAAAACAAGGAACAACAACAGGTAAAGGATCAGTAATAAAAAAATTGGATGAAAATGACTATGAAAAAATAAAAAATGTTTTAAGGATATTTGAGAGGGATCTTGACATTGTAAATTTAGATACTCTTTCTAAAACAAATCCAAAATTAGATATTACCAACATAAAACACGAAGAGATTGATTTTAGGGAATATGAAAAGATAGTTGCAGATGAAAATACTATACACTAAATTTCATCTAAAACTATTTTTCTAAAAGTCAGTAATTAACATTAAATGGAATGATGTTGAATCAAAGTGAAGCAGATTAATTTTTACTATTATCTATTCAATCAATATAGCTGGCTTGAATGGTCTTGCATGCCTAGCTTTTCCCTTTGGATCATAGATTTCTGAATCATCTTCTGCAAAAACAGATATCTCAACACCAAAGTCTTGCTTTGCAATTGCAATCAACTCTTCTGATACAAACTGTTTTTCATCAAACTCTTTTGTCTCTAGTTTTGTAGTTCTAATTTCAGTGGGTTCAGACAAAATGTCCTTGATAGTCTTTTGAACAAAATCTGGATTCTTCTTAATGTCTGTCGTTTCGGGATTCGCAATCAATTCCTTCATTATAACCCCCATGTTGATCTGGCCTTCCATCACTTTTTCTAAAACTGTACGATATGCCTTTACTTTGAATGAATTTGCCATGTAGATTGTAATTTTCTTTGGAGTCATCTTTGTAACCTTGAGAATATTTGCAATATCATTAATGATTGACTTTAACAAATCTTCCGACTGGATTGATTTGGCATCTATTCCATTAGTGTCTACTTCAGGCCATCTAGACTTTGAAACCATTTCATAATTTCCAAGCTTCTCCCACATCTCTTCGGCTATGTGTGGCGCAAATGGCGATAGCATTGCAACTCTAGTACTGTGGATTTGATGCAAGATTCCAGCATAATCCTCTCTTCCTTTGGCCTTTGCACGCTTTAGATACCACTGCAAGTCACCTTCAAATGCAAACAAGATCTCATGAAGTGCTTCCCGTAGCCTCATCTTTTCAATGGAATTAGTTACATTTACAATCAAGTGCTGCAGTCTGCTTGCAATCCACTTGTCTTCAGGCTGTGTACCCGTAGTTTCAGCTCCCTTTAGCTCAGAGCATTCCTCTAGAATTGATTCTAGCTTGTGCTTGATGCCCCCTACTGATTCCAAATTAAAGTCAGCATCCTGTAACAATTCAGCTGATATGATAATTGCAAGTCTGATTGGATCTGCACCATAATCCTGAATTGCCTGTCGCAACGGAATGATATTTCCCATTGACTTTGACATCTTTTTTCCATCCATCAATACAGAACCATTAACAACAATTTGTTTTGGCCAGTTCTCTTTAGGAAATATTGCAACATGGTTTAAAACAAAAAATGTCAAGTGATTAGGAACCAAGTCACGTCCCGAATGTCTTGAATCAACTGGATAAAAATATGCAAATTCATTTCTTATTTTCTCTACGGTTTCTGGTACAATGTCGTTTACCATGTCTGCAGAACCTTTTCCTAAAAAGACATAATCAAAGAATTCCTTTGATAAATTTTCTGCTTGAATCGTTCCATCATTTACAAACCTGGCTATTGTATAGTATGACATGTAAATCACGGAATCAGACAGACTCTCAACAATCCAGTCTTTATCCCATGGCAACTTTGTTCCCAGTCCGTGTTGCCTTGCACAAGCTCTCTCCCGAAGCCATCCAACTACATAATGAAACTCACTTACAATTTCAGTAGGCAAAATACTCATCGAGTCAAAACACTTTGTAGCTTTTGCTTTCCAGTCTTTGTCACCATAATTGAGAAACCACTGGTTTGACAAAACTTTAACAACACATTCAGTTCCACAACGACACCTTACT
>JAOTZM010000146.1 GCA_029861345.1 Candidatus Nitrosopumilus sp. | reverse complement strand
AGACATAGCACTGCAAAGATGTTAGGTTTTGATGATGTTGTTGAGAACTCCATTGATGCAACAAGTACACGTGATTTTGTAGCAGAATATGTTGCAATGATTTCAATATTGATGACTAATCTAAGTAAGATATCTGAAGATTTTGTAATCTGGTCTACATCTGAGTTTTCTTTTATTGAACTTGCTGATGAGTTTACATCTCCCTCAAGTGTAATGCCTCAAAAGAAGAATCCAGATATTTTAGAATTAACAAGAGGTAAAACTGCCGAGGTGATAGGAAATCTAACTGCAATTCTAACTACCATCAAAGGCCTGGCGTCTGGATATGGACGTGATTTGCAACAAATAAAATCATCTATTTGGTCTACATCCAAAATATCTATCAGTGCACTATTAATTTTAAAATCAATGCTTCTTACTTTGAAAGTAAATGAGAAACAAATGAAAAAAGTCACAGAATCAAGTAATATTATTGCATTAGACATCGCTGAAAAATTAGTTCTAAAGGGAATTCCATTTAGGATTACACATAAAATTGCAGGTATTTTAGTTCAATTAGCACATCAATCAAAAAAACCAATTTCCAAATTAACTTCAACTGAAATAAAAAAATCTGTAGTTGATACTAAAGTTGATCCAAAAGTAGTTTCAACTGTTATCTCATCTACCACTGTTGTCTCTTCTCTAAAGGAGAGAAGATCATATGGTTCATCCGGTTATGATGAACAAAAACGAATGATTTCAGATAGGATTCAAAAGATCAACAACTATAGAACTAATGTAACTAAAAGAGAAAATAAAATTCATTCATCCATTGAAGACTTGCAAAAACAAGTTGATGAAATAATTCAATAATTATAAAGAAAAATAGCGGGTCTAAAGGGATTCGGACCCTTGACAACCGGATTAAAAGTCCGGTGCGCTACCTGGCTGCGCCATAGACCCTCATGAAAAATGCTTTTCGTGTATAATTTAGTCTTTTACAAAATTTTTTGTTACTACAGAAACTTTTAATCTGGCAATTTGATTCAGACTACTTGTGCCCTTGTAGTATAGCCCGGTCTAGAATTCGGCCCTGTCACGGCTGAGACGCGTGTTCAAATCCCGCCGAGGGCGCCATCTTTTTAGTTTAAATCCCTTTGATGGAATCAAACTAGAATCCAAGAATGGCTCAAACCTCTACAGAATTGAACTTAAAAATAAATAAGAAAAATAATAAAAAATTAACTTGTTGGATTCATTGCAG
Source organism: Candidatus Nitrosopumilus sp. (assembly GCA_029861345.1). Lineage (GTDB taxonomy): Archaea > Thermoproteota > Nitrososphaeria > Nitrososphaerales > Nitrosopumilaceae > Nitrosopumilus. The sequence goes on along the minus strand of JAOTZM010000146.1, from coordinate 2,744 downwards.
CAGCTCTTTCTTTGGTTTTTTGATCTACTAGTGCTTCAACGAATTGGCCTGGTTGTCCATTACAATCTCCAATATTTACTGAAAAACCATCCATAGTTTCAGCAATACATCCTTCTTCAGTAACTGCAATTATCTTAACCATCTCCATGTTTTCTTCTGGTGCCGTATAGAACATCAAATATGCAAAAAGCAGACCTGCAACTATGGCAATAACTCCTGCAATGATGAAAGTGAAGTTTTTGCCTGATTTTTTATTAGAGTGATTGTCAACTGCTGACATATTTTGGCACATTGAATTTTACTTAAAAAGTATCTTATCATTTCTCATAATTGATTCTGGTTTTTTATCTAATCTTGATTAAGATGGTAAAATTCCTAAAATCATATAATTAATGAGATCAAAGACTAGCAGTGGTATTGGGCAAGCAATTAATGGAAAAATTTTTGTTCAAAATTGCAAAACAGTGGATTGCAGGTAATACTGTTGATGACGCACTAATCTCTGCAAAAGACGCATACAAATCAGGAAGACATGCAATCATAAACAAATTAGGAGAATACCATACCTCAAAAAAACAAATCAACACAGCTATGCAAGAGTATCAGAAAATAGTGAATTCTTTTCGAAAGTGGAAAATCCGTGGAGCAATTTCAGTCAAACCCACACAAATTGGTCTTTCCATCAGTCAAAAAGAATGCTATAGGAATTTTGAGAAAATCATTCAAGATGCACGTGATGCTCATGTTTTTATTTGGTTGGACATGGAATCCTCAGAACATACTGATGAAGCAATCGAGATTTATCATTCATTTTTTTCAAAATATGAAAGGATAGGAATCGCTTTACAAGCTAATCTCAAACGAACAGAAAATGATCTAAATGATTTGTTAGGTATTGGAGCAAAAATCCGTCTAGTAAAAGGTGCATATAGAGAAAAAGCAAGGATATCGTTTAAAACAAAAAAGGATGTCGACGATAATTTCGTAAAACTAATGAAAATACTGTTCAAAAAAGGTAATGAGTTTGCCATAGCATCTCATGATATCAAAATTATTCAAAAAGCACAAAATCTGTCCATAAAATATCCCAGAAAATTTGAATTTCAATTTCTAAAAGGATTAAGAGATGAAATCAAACCAGATTTAGTCAAAAAGAAATTTGTTGTTTCAGATTATATTCCGTATGGTGTAAACTGGTTACCATATTCAATTAGACGAATCAAGGAAAGAAAAAGAAACATCCTGTTACTTGGGAGCTCATTGATTCAATCACATCGAGTTTGAGTCTGAGTCCTCATAAACTGTTGCAGATAGTTCTCACCTCCAGATCCCTTTCCAGTGGAACCTGAATGTTTCCATCCGACAAATGGCTGGCTTGAAACTAGTGCTGCAGTTGTTGCACTAGCAGAACGATTAGTGTAAACTACTCCTGCCTGAATTTTTGAAAAGAACTCATCTAATTGTTCTTGATCATTACTAAAAATTCCTGCTGTTAAGCCATATTCTGTTTGATTTGCAAGTTTAATTGCATCATCAAAGTTATCATATCGTTGAATGCATAAAAAAGGCAAGAATAATTCTTCTTTGACAAGTTTATGTTCTTCAGGTAATTTTGTAACTATTGTAGGCTCTACAAAGTAACCATTGTCAAATTCTGAGGAGAATAGTACTGCTCCTCCTGTAAGAATTTCTCCATCTTTTTTTGCAATGTCAACGGCATTTTCAAATTTTATTTTTGCTTCTTTGTTAATAACAGGACCCAAAAATATTCCTTTTTCCCAGGGCATTCCAATTTTCAAGTTTTTTGTTTTTTCGACAAGTTTTGAAATAAATTGTTCTGCGACCCCACTTTGGACATAGACTCTAGAGCATGCACTACATTTTTGCCCTCCAAAGCCAAAAGATGCATTCATTACACCATCTGATGCTTTTTCCAGATCAGCTGATTTTGTAACAATTACAGGATTTTTGCCACCCATTTCAGAAATGAAGGGTTTTGAAGTATTTTTTGTAAATTCTTGAAATCCTTTGATGCCTACTTCTTGAGAGCCAGTAAATGCTATGCCGTCAACATCTTGACTCTCAATCAGAGCTTTTCCTACAATACTTCCAGAACCTGTTACAAAATTGATTGCACCATCTGGAAGTTTAGGATGAATGATTTTTGCAAACTGAAATGACGATAAAGGTGCATCACTTGCAGGCTTTAGAATTGCAGTATTTCCTGTAATTAGTGCACCAGTAGTCATTCCTATTGCAATTGCAGATGGAAAGTTAAACGGAGCAATTATTCCCCAAACACCATAAGGTTTCATTACCGTTTGTGTTTTTTCATGAGGATTTGGATGCGAAGTCGGTTTGCAGAACCCTTCATTTTTTTCTAATTGTAATGCATAAAACCTCATAAAGTCAATGGTTTCATCAACATCTCCCATCGATTCAATACGATTTTTTCCATTCTCAAATGTCATTATTGCTGCCAAAAAGAATTTTCTACTAGAAAAAATATCTGCACAGTCCCTGAATATTTCAACTCGTTTTTGATATGGAATATTACGCCACTTCTCAAATGCATTTTTTGCACTAGATATGGCGTTTTTTGTATCATCTGTAGATGCTTTAGGAAATTCTGCTACAGAAATTCTAGTGTCTGCAGGAGATCTTACAGTAAAACAATCATCTGAATAGATTTCTTTACCGTTAATTATGATTGGATATTTTCTGCCAAGTTCTTTTTTTACTTC
>JAOTZM010000145.1 GCA_029861345.1 Candidatus Nitrosopumilus sp. | reverse complement strand
TTCCATCAGAGTTAGAATACGCTGAAGGATACAAAGCAAGAATGTCAGTACTTGAAAGCAAGATGAAGCCAATTGAAGGAGGCACTTCTAGTGGCAAAAAGAAAGAAAACTACGAAGATCCAGATTAACTAAAACTTAAAAATTCTCAGTTATAGTAATAGTTAAAAGAAAAAAGATACTAACAAAACTATCTAATGATTGATTTTCAGAAGATATTTGATTGGAAAACGTATATTTTCACAGCATTAGCAGTCATCTCATTTTCAAATTTTATGGCTGTCTTGTTTGGACAAACCATACCAGGGATATTTATCACATTTTTCAAAGTGGCAGGAGAATATGTTATTTTAGTAGCAGTTTTCGTTTTTGCACTAGCTTGGCTAATTAGAGCAAAACCTCATAATCGCCCAAAACAGTATTCGGTTGTAGTATTTGACGTGTTTGGAAAAAAGAGTCAAATCGAAGGCATAAGAACAGAGTTCAAAACACACGATGTTGCTTGGAGTTTTATGAAGCAATACAAAAAGGCATATCCACTATACAGTTTCGCATTAGTTTCTGATCTTCCAAAATCTGATAAACCAACAATTTTCAAATACATCTAGATTCAAACTTTTATTCAGGATTATGTAGACAGTTAGAATGGAGTTTTCTATTTTAGCTGATTCATTTAATAAAATGGAATCAACTAGGAAAAGATTAGAGTTAACACAATTTCTAGTAGAATTATTTGAGAAAACCCCTCATGAGGTGATTTCTAAGATTGTGTATCTTTTGCAAGGAAAACTAAGGCCAGACTTTGAAGGAATCGAATTAGGAGTTGCCGAAAAACTTGCAATTAGATCTATTTCAAAGTCATCAGGAATCCCAATTAAGAAAATTGAAGACGAGTATAGAAAAGGAGGAGATTTAGGACATGCTGCAGCAGTAATACTTGAGCAAAAAACTCAGACAACATTTCTAGCAGAAGACATTACAATTGAAAGAGTCTATGAGACACTATTCAAAATTGCAAAGTTAGAAGGTTCTCGTTCACAAGACATGAAGATGAAATACATCTCGAGTTTACTTAATGATGCAAATCCGTTAGAAGCAAGTTATATTTTGAAGATTTTATTGGGCACTCTAAGATTAGGAGTTGCCGAAAATACAGTAATGGATGCATTGGCAATAGCATTTTCAGGGAATAAAAATAACAGAAAAATTTTGGAGCATGCGTATAATGTATCAAGTGATTTAGGAAAAGTTGCTGAAAATATTGCAATCAAAGGTCTAAAGGGAGTTGAAAAATTTGAGATTGTTTTGTTTAATCCAATCAGACCAATGCTTGCTGATAGAGTAAAAAGTGAAGAAGAAGCAATTGAAAAAATGGGAAACAGTTTTGCAGCAGAATATAAGTTAGATGGAGAGAGAGTTCAGATTCACATTGAAGGAGAAAAAGTAGTGTTGTTTTCTAGGAGTTTAGAAAACATTTCAAGTTACTATCCGGATATCATAGAAAAAATCCCTAAAGCAATACAAGCAGACAATGTAATATTAGAAGCAGAGGCAGTGGCAATTAATGAAAACACTGGAGAGTTTTTACCATTTCAAGAATTAATGCATAGAAGAAGAAAATACAAGATTGAAAAAGCAGTTACACAATATCCAATTACAGTGAACTTTTTTGATATTTTGTATTGTAATGAAAAAAGCTGTTTAGAGTTTGATTATAAAGATAGAAGAGAAAAACTAGAGAGAGTTGTGAAAGAAGATGAATATGCTAAATATGTACCAATGACAATTGTAAAAAATAAAAATGAAATTGAGGACTTTTTGGAAAATAGCATTAATGCCGGTAGCGAGGGACTGATGCTAAAAATGCTTGACAAACCATACCAAGCTGGTTCAAGAGGAAGTTATTGGTTAAAACTAAAACGTGAATACAGAAATGAGTTAGGAGATAGTTTAGATCTTGTTGTGATAGGAGGATTTTTTGGAAAAGGCAGAAGAACAGGAAATTATGGCACATTACTACTTGCAACATATGATGAAGATGAGGATACATTCACCAGTATTTGCAAAGTAGGAACAGGGTTTTCAGATGAAAGTTTGGATCAACTGTATCAAATTTTACATCCAAAAGTTACAATTAAAAAAAATCCACGTATTGATAGCGAAATGGAAGCTGATGTATGGTTTGAACCAGAATTAGTTATTGAAGTAGTAGCCTCAGAGATTACCCTTAGTCCAATTCACAAAGCAGCAAGAGACAAAATAAGAAAAGAGGCAGGTCTAGCTTTGAGATTTCCAAAATTTACAGGAAAGATCAGAGTTGAAAAAGCATCTGAAGATGCTTCCACAAATGAAGAAGTCATCACATTATACAAAGGGCAAAAAAAAGTGGCTCATGATAAAAATTTGATATAATAGTGCTCAAAAAATATCAAAAAACATAGAGGATTTAAATTACCTGAAAATTTTTCAATTTCTGTTATGTATAGCGGAGAGCTTGAAGTTCAAGCAAAAAGAAAGGCTATAGCAGTTTTACAAGACGAAATTAACAGAATTCTAAATGCTGCCAGAGAACTTGCAACACTGCCAGATCTCATGATGAAAAAAGACAAAACAGGAATCAAAAATACAATAGAACAGATTTCAACCATTGAAGAAGAAGTAGAAAATCTGAGAAGAAAGATCACACGAGAAGTAGCAGATGTGGGAGGATTAATCATGAATAGAGAAAACCTTCTCAATACAGCATATACAATGGATGAAATTGCAGGTTACATTACGGGAATTTCATTTAAACTCTCAAACGTAAAAGTAACCACATTAAAAAGCGCAAAGCTGGATAAAGACATCACAAAGTTGATTGAACTGGTTGTAGACCAAGTTTACAAACTGAATGAAATCATTAGAAGTCTTAACACGAACACTGCAAATGCAATTGAATTGGCTCAAGAAACACAGACAATAGAAAGGGAGATCGATATAAAATACAGGCAGGCCACACTCAAACTTCTAAATGAGGTAACAAACACAAAAGAATTGATGTTGATAAAAGACGTAATAGAAGGAATTGAAGAGATGGCAGATAAATGCCAACGGGTATCAGATTCTTTCATATTACTAGCATTGAGCCTCTAAACAAAATACACCATTTTACATTTTTACTTTATTTTCAATTTTTCAAGAACACCCAAACTCAACTAGAGAATTCATATACACTTGATGAACCGTAAGAATAATGAAAAGTGAGTTAATTGAAAATAGAATCATTGTTTGGAACATTGAGGATTCACGTAAGCTTTTCAGCCAAGGATATTATGGAAAACCAATAGGTATTCCAAAACCAAAACCTGAAGAAATAGATGTTCCATTAATTTTGGATCTAATAGAGGGACTATACCTTCTGGAAAATAAAAAAATCACCATAACTAAATCAAAACAAAAGATAACCATTGAACAAATGATAGAGATTTGCAAAAAAGAATATCATGATTTTGACAAAAAATATCTAGTTTACAAAAATTTTAGAGACAAGGGATACATCATCAATCCTGGAATAAAATTTGGTTGTGATTTTGCTGTTTATGAGAAAGGGCCAGGAATTGATCATGCCCCATACTTGATTCAAGTGTATAGTAGAAATGAACCAATTACATCAACTGGAATTGTTCTTGCAGGAAGACTTGCAACTACGGTTAGAAAACAATTCATTTTAGCAATTCCAAAAGGCAAAGACAAAGTAGATTTTCTTGCTTTAGACTGGTGGAAAGCTTAGACGTTCTTTATGTGGCCAGCTATTCTATCATAGATTTCAAAAAGTTCTTTGGTGATACCAAAAGCAAGATGATTATCCCATTTACTTCGAATTCGAACTGCTCCTTCTGTAGGTTCAACATAAATAGTAGCATTTTTGACTGATTGTTTTGCAATCATTTCATTTAATTCATCATCTTCATTTAGTTTTGAAGCTAAACTACCAGAGCCATTCCATTCAACTTTAACAA
>JAOTZM010000008.1 GCA_029861345.1 Candidatus Nitrosopumilus sp. | reverse complement strand
GGTAAATTTTGGAGATCTTTCTTAGAAATTCTTCATTTTTTTCAAACTTGTCTCTGTGATTTTTCTGTCTGTGAAACGACTCTTTTTGTGTAACATCAAGTAAAATAACAAGATCAGCTTTTGGAAGACCAGCATCAAGGTTCTCAAGCCACTTTTGCTTCATTCCATTTGCTATACCATAAACTAGATTGGAATGATAGTATCGGTTCATGATTAGGACGGAATTTTTTTCTTGTGCTGCTAAAATTTGTCCTAGTTTTTCCCATCTGTTTGCAGCCAAGAGACAATGAATCACTTGGGGAGGGAACTTTCTTTTTCCATCCAGGTATTGCCTGATTTCTTTGCCTATAGGGGTTTCATAGTCAGGAAAATGAAATAGTTTTGTCTTGATCTTTCTTTTTTTAAGAGCTTTTTCCAACAAGGTTGATTGTGTTAATTTGCCTGCTTGGTCTCCGCCTTCAATTACAACTATCATAAGTTATCAAATCAGAGAAAGGGATTGATTAAAAATCTATCAAAATGACACAAAATATTGCAAGATTTATGAAACTTTTATAAAAATTGAAGGTTACAGATGTTCTTGTTTTAGATCCAATCTTAGAATAAAAATCATATTCGATAAAATATAGACAATTTTCAGTTTCGTAATTAGAATTAAAAAGTATAATCATTGCCCTATTAGGAATATGATCCTGGAAAATGAGAGATGATTATAGTAAGACAAATTTGCGCAAAAATGACCACATTTTAGATCCATTCCTAGGTTCAGGTTCCACTCTAATCGCATGTGAACAGACAGGCAGAACATGTTTTGGAATATAGATAGACCCTGCATATGTTGATGTGATTATTGAAAGATGGGAAAACTATACAGGACAAAAGGCAGAGAAGGTAAACTAGAAAGTTTTAAACCATCAATTTGTTAAACATTGTATATTAGTACATCATGTACTAGGGGGTTCACCAACGACTGGTACTTCCCAACAAGGTTGCACCCTTGTAAGGTTGTAGTAGAACGCCGTTGGCAACCATTTTCTTTAATTAGTTTTTGGATATAACTTGTGTGCTCTATTTGCTTACGATTATGATCCGAATGTATCAAAATTAACATCACTAAACCTTACAATACTTCCTAAAGAGACAGAAAATCAATCTTTTACGAGGGGAAAGGTTGACAGAAGAACTTGAGATTAATTATGCAATAGAAAATTTCTAGATAGTTATTGTTCGCATCCTATTCCGTCATTATCATCGTCAAATCTATGTTCGTCTGGATACAAGACCGTAAAGTTACTGTACTCTATATCATCGCAATCCAAGTCTGGAGGTCCAGCAGGTATACATACATCAGGATACGAAGGATTACAGTATTCTTCATTTGTTTGAGTAGATTGAACAGGAGAAGAAACAGTAATTTGTTCACTGGTTTGATCAGAAGGAATTTGTTCAGTTTGATTAGTAGAAATTAATAAAATTGCTAGACCCATCGAAATGATTACCAATCCGATAATGAGCTTATCCACAGTGTATTTCAGATAATTATACTAATTGAGTATTCTCTAAACATTTCTCAATAGATTACTAACAAAATTCACTTTATGCAATACTTTGTGTTCTTTGAACCATTTGAGATATTCGAAGAATTTAATGTAGTTCCAAGAGTATACATCAAGTCTTTTCTAATTTTTGATACCATCAACCTTAATGACTAATAGGCAATAAAGAAAATAATTTAGATTTTAGGTTCAAGTGTGTTAATCAAACTTAGGTAAATCCTATCAAGGTTTATAACCAAAAATTGACCATATACTTCAAAATGGGACTGGTAAAATCTATGGCAAACGAAATGATGAAAGAAATAGGCAACAAATCACGAGAGTTTTATGAATTTGTTTTGCCCCCAGTTGACATGCATCTAGATGATGACAAACTAACTATGCTAATTGACATACCCGGATTTGGAAAAAAAGACATCAAATTATCACTAGATGGAAACATTCTATCAATTCAGGCCTGCAAAGAAACATCTGATGAAGAAAAGCACAGCATGATTTGCAATCAAAGACCAAACATCATTGATAAAAAAATTAGATTGCCAATCGAAGTAAAAGAAGGAGAAGAGACTGTTAGTTCTGCAAAATATGATAAAGGTGTACTAACAATTACAATTCCTGTTCAAAAACATGGAAAAGACATTACAATAGAATAGTATTCATCTTTTTCTAAATATTACAAATATACCCATTATTACTAACGACCCAATCATTCCAGTAATACCAAGTGTTTCATTTGTTGAATGCAAAATTGCAGACCCAACAAAGATTGCAGCAGACAGTATACTTCCAGAAAGTAAAATATTTGATTTTGGTTTTGCATTTAGAATCTGCAATGACCTGTTTTCATCTAAAAATTTTTTGAGCTCAGGTGCGATAGATATTGTAGCGTCAATTGATTTTGCAAATCTATCAAATGAATACTTTAGCTCCTCAATGTATGCATCTTTTATTAAGCTCTCTTCTTGAAGAATTTCTCTTATGACTTTGACGAACTTGAAATTTATCTTGTGTGTTTTGTAGATTCCCTCAATAATTGAGGCCATCCTCATGTACAAAGCCAAGTTCTTTGGGAGAACAAAGGGGAATTTGCTCATTGTTCTGTTTGAGAGTTCCATTAGTCCTTCTACTTCCATGTCATCAGGCTTTTTTCCATGCATTGCACGAACCGCAAGCTCAATGCCTTTTTCGATAACTGTACGATTAAAATCAGGAGTAAGCATTCTGAGATCATCCATTGCATTTACTGTTCTTGGGGGATCCTTTTCTACTAGTGCAAGGTACAGTCTAACTAGTTTCAGTCGAGTTTCATTGTCTAATTTTCCTACCATTCCATAGTCATATAGGATTAGTTTACCATCATCTGTCACTGAAATATTACCAGGATGGGGATCTGCGTGGAAAATAGAGTGTCTAAGAAGCATTGTAAAGAAGACTTTGTGCACATCAATGACTAGTTTCTGCCTGTCAATTCCCTTTTCATCAAGGGCTTCAATGTTTGTGACCTTGATTCCTGGGAGATACTCCATTGTTAGGACATTTTTTGAGGAATAATCATCATAGACTTTAGGAACTACAACTTTGTTGTTTTTTGCCATGTCATGCTTTATTTTTTTGAGGTTGTCCGATTCTATTGTATAATCCATTTCTTCATGAATTGTTTCTATAAATTGAGACAGCATTGCCTTTGCAGAATAACGGAGATTTGGATCGACAAATCGCAATGCCAAAGGAAGAATTTTTTTTAAGACTTTGATATCTTCTTCAACAACTTTTTCGATGCCAGGCCTTTTTACCTTGACTACAATTTCCTGACCATATAAAGTCCCTCGATAAACTTGTCCTAGTGATGCACCAGATATAGGATTCGGATCTATTTTATCAAATTTTTCGTTTATTGGACCAATTTCCTTTTCTATTATTGACTTTGCCTGATCAAATGGAGCTGCAGGAACACTGTCTTGGAGTTTTGAGAGTTCCTCAAGGTATGGCTGCGGCAAGATGTCTGCTCTTGAGGATAGCCATTGTCCAAGTTTTATGTAGACAGGGCCTAGTGAAATGAAAGTGTTTAGAACTTTTCTGGCATTTTTTCGAAAGATTTCTAGATCAAGTTCTTCTTTTCTCTCATGTCTTACCCATTTTCTTCTATCTTTTCGTAGAGCTAGGATAGATGGCAAAAGTTTCAGCATTACTTGTATTGTTCTAACAGTTGACATTTCTACTCCAAATAATTTCTAATTTTTTTTGATGTGACATATCCAAGATAGCCAGCAATAATTGAAGACAAAAGTCCTGATGCAGTTGATGATTTTTTTGATTTATTATTTTGAAATCTTTTTGCAATTTGAGTGCCACCAAATATTGCACAAGCTAAACCAACTAATACTTCTGGTGCATCAAAAACCAAATGGCCTAGTGGATCTTTTCTTGGATCAATTCTATCAGTATGAACTAGAAATTTATCATCATATTCTCTAATGTGCAAATTACCATAACGATATTGTTTGTATGCACCATTTTTTTGTCCAAGGAAAGTTTCTTCTGCTTTTTCTAGCATGAATTCTCGCAATTCCTTTGGGACTTCAATCTCATCCCATGGCATAATCGCAAGATCCAGTAATTGCATATAATCTTACGGTCTGGAATATGCCTAAGACCAAAAATGTATTGTATTACAACGATGGTTGAACTGAATTTTGTAAATTAGAATTTGCTGATAATTTTTATCAATTCCTTTTATTGAGATTTTATAAATTAGAATTAGATAAACTGGGAGCTTTTCCCCCAAAGAGAGATTTACATCACATATTAAACATACAAACTAAAACTATGATTCCTTTAGTCGGTCTTTTGTAAACATTATAAAACTAATTGAAAAAAATGCCAGCATTAGCACTCCTGTAACATATGCATAGTTAAATCCCACACCAGGATGATCTTCCTGATGATAGTAATTAATCAGAAATGTTACAACTAACAAAATAACTCCAGCAATTGTTAGTTTTTGATGTGTCTCCAATACACATGACTTTGTTAGTAACTATATGAATTTAGAAAAATAATAGAAGTATTCAGAGCAGTGTTTTGATAAATTTTGTAATAATTCACTAGAATGAGAAATACATTGTTTTTCATACCCCGATAACACTTCTTTTAGATATGATGTAAATTCTAGAAACTAGGGATTAGTGCTTTATCAGGTATCAGAATCCATTTGGGATAGTTTTTGAATTACTTTTTCAAGTTCTGCCTTGTTTTCATTAATTACCCGTGTTACTATTGCGATCTCTTCGTTTAACTGATCCAAATGAACATCATCAGAATTTTTGATCTGGTCTTTTAGATCTTCTAGTATTTGTAAATTGGCTTGATTGATTTTTTCTAATTCATTCTTGTATTTTTCTAATTTTTCATATGGAGTAAAGATTTCAGAAACCTCACCAGGTTCGTCATTTGTAAGAAAGCCTAAAGAAATTACAATACTTCCAACAGTCAAAACTGCAATGAGAACAACAATACTCAATCTCAATTTGAATTGATCTTATTTCCTCCGTTTTAGATTTAAAATTTTAGCTGCTAGCTTGCCTTGATTGCTGCCTTTTTACGCCTGCGGATTATGTAAATTCCCACTCCTATTATCACAATAATTGGAATGATAATCATTGTCAAGTCAGGACTGCCTTCATCATTGTTTGATGGCTCTTCAACTAGAATTGTTGTATCATGAGTAACAAAGATCTCGTCTCTAACATCATCTTTGTATCTTACAGTAATGGTAATGTCATGCTCTCCATACTCTGGTTCTCCATCAAATTCAATTGGAACATTAAATGGTACAGGTGCATCAATTTCAATTTCATCAATAAATTGAGTGCTAGGTTTGATATTGGAATCTCCACGAGGATCAACAGTTACAAAACCAAACAATCCATCTTCGTTTCCTTCATTAATTATTTCTCCAATTACCATTTGCGTACCAGACAATTCAATTACATCTACATTATAGACGGATATATCAATAAAGCCTTTAACAAAGAAATCTGCAATTCGTGAAATGGTGTGTTGATCACCATGTGCATTGAAATAAGTTATCTCAATAGGTGCACGGAGTGTATCACCTTTCAAAGATTCAGGTACATATACATCAAGTTCAATTAATTTTTTTGATTTTGGTTCAATTGAACCAATCTCCCAATCAGTATTTAGAATTACAACATTCTCAACATTAGTGATGGATTGGGCTGTTGATGCCCTTTCACTTTGTGTGTTTTTTAGTCCAATACCTACACTTGAAATTGGTGCAGTTCCATCATTTGAAATTTCAATTGTTACATGGTTTTGTTGTAAGGATGTAAGAAATGGATCTAGTGGTCGTAGATTTACTACGCTTTCTCCAGTTACTTTGAAATCAAAATTCTCAAATGCAGTTCGAACACCTGATTCTCTAAGTCGTGAATAATCTACTTTAACAGTACCTGGATATTGTTGAATGTTAACACTATTACCTATGTCAACAAAAAATGTCAGATGAAAGTTGTTTCCAGCAAGAGAATTTGAATCAGCATCTGCATAGATAACTGAGCCAGGCCCATCTGAGCCTGAAAATCCAAGAGGCAATGATAGCTGACCCCTTATTCCAGTGATATCTTGAGTTCCAACATTTGCCATTACTACAGTAAATGGCACGTTTCTGTCGCCGGCGTCGACCTCAAATTTATTATCAATTGTTCCAAAGTATGCATCTAAAAATTTGACATCTCCATAGTCTCTCTCAAATGGAGAACTACCAAATCCACCTGAAGTAATTTGAGCATAAGAGTTATCAAAAATAAATGGAGCAAATCCTATGACAAACAATGATAGCAAGACTTTGAGATTCATTATGCTAAAACCTCCATTTCTGAGGGCTGGTCACCTTCAAAGGCTCTACCATCTTTTATTGTTATTACTCTATCAACATCGGAAAAGTGTTGTCTATCATGTGTAACTATAATGAATGTATGATTAAGTTTTCTTGCCATTGATTTCATTAATTGAACAATTGTTTCTGAAGTAACTGAATCAAGATTGCCAGTAGGTTCATCAGCTAGAACAATTGAAGGTTTGTTGATTAACCCCCTTGCAATTGCTACCCTCTGAGCTTGTCCGCCTGAAATCTTGTTTGCACGTTTATCTATTTGGTCATCAAGTCCAACTGCTCTTAGTAGATCTCTGGCATCTTTCTCAGCAGAGCCATTAGTTCCTGCAATTTGTCTTGGCAACAATACATTTTCTAAAACCGAAAGATCACTAAGCAGATTAGAAAATTGAAAAATGAATCCTAATTTCTTATTTCTAAATGATGAAATTTTATCATCTAAAAGTGTTGTAGTGTCAGTTCCATCAATGAAGATCTTTCCATTGGTAGGATGATCCAATAATCCAATCATGTTAAGCAATGTAGATTTACCAGAGCCGGAACTTCCAACAATTAGTACAAACTCTCCATGCTCAATTGAAAAAGATACATTATCAAGAGCCTTTACTTTGTTTTCTCCTTCTCCGTAAATCTTACTTAGATTGTGAATTTCAAGCACTTTAGACAGTTCTCATCGCCTCCACAGGTAACAGCTTGGTAGCCCTATACGACGGATACAAAGACGCCATTATTGCTAACGCAAAAGAAGTCAAAGCAGTCTGAATGATCTTTTCCCAGTTATAGCTTACTTCAAGAGGGAGACTATTATTGAATGACATTTTTGTTTCCTTTGCATAAAAAGTGTAACCCAACCCTACTGCAGTTCCCACTCCTGCACCAATTGCTCCAATTATCATTCCCTGGAAAATGAAGATTATGAGAATATCTTTTCTTTTAGCTCCAATTGCTCTCATGACACCAATTTCTCTAGTTTTTCCATTTACCAACATCATCTGAATTGTAACAATAGCAAATGCAGATGACATCATTCCAAAATATCCTATCATGTTAATCATTGCAATGCCAGATCTAAAACCAGCAAGTTGTTCTTCAGCAGATTCTTCTATAGTTTCTGCAAGAAAGTCATCATTAGGAAACGATTGTAAGAAGAATTCTTTTACTTCAAATGCTTTTGAAGGATCGCTTAGTTTTACCATAAATGATCCAGTATCTCCAGGTCTATTCATCATATCACGTAAAGTATCAATGTGCACAACTGCAGTATAATCAAATCCCTGACCTCCAGGTGACTTTGCAATTCCAGAAACAGTAAATCTTCTAATTTGATCTTCACCCCATCTATCAACTACAAGAACTTTAACACTATCACCCACTTCAGCTCCTCCAAGATCTTTTGCTACATTAGATCCTAATACAATAGAGTTTCTTGAAAAGACATAGGTTCCTTCTGAAACAGTTTCATGAACAGTAGATGCCCTAACATCACGAAATGGATCAATGCCAACAAGTGGGATTCTGGTCTCTTCAATTAGTTTTCCATTTTTTGTCATATTCATTTCGGCACTTGACGAAAGCCGCGGGGTTGCCGCTTCAACATATGGAATTCTTTCAAACCAACTTACAATGGATAAATCTGACTTGTCGATATAGTCGGCCTCATCAGTTACAAGAATGTCACCATTTCGGTAATCACTGATATCCCTAACTATTGCATCAAACAATCCCTGAAATATTACAAAATTTACATGAATAACTAAAATTCCAATTGTTACAGCTAAAACTGCACCAATCAAGCTTCCCTTTTTGTTGAAAAGCATTCTTTTTGCTAGTCTTAATCTATATTCCACAAATCTAATAAAATAGTCTGATATTTAATGTCTTTTATGCATAGTGCTAAAACTATAGACAATTTTATATCAGATTAGTTGTTTCTATATTTTGAGATGTTCTCTTAGGTGATAAAATGGACAATTTAGATATGAAGATTCTGAGCAGGTTACTAAACAATTGTAGGGAATCGGACAGGCAAATAGGCATGGAATTAGGAATATCAGGGGGAGCAGTGCGGGCCAGAATTCGAAAGATGGAGGAAAAAAAGATTATTGAAAAATTTTTTCTCAAAGTTGAACCACCTGTCTTGGGTTATGGTGTTTTGTATTTTGTTGTATCAGGTGAAAACATCGATGAAGTTTTCGAGCAGTTAAGTCTTGTAGGTGAGCCATATTTTGTAGTGCCATGTGTGGGTGGAATTACAGTCTGTGGTATTGCTGTAAAAGAGAATCTAGAGCAGAAAATTGAACTTGCCAGTAAATTGATGAAGGATGTTAGAGTTCTATCTATTTTTGAAGCAGAGAACCAGGGGTTTAGCTCAAATCTTACAAAAACAGATTTAGAAATTTTAGGAATATTAATTGAAGATCCTAGACAGAAAATTGAAAAAATTGCAAAGAGCACAAACATGTCAACTAAAACAATAACAAGATGTATTGAGAAATTGCATGAAAATGAGGGGATTCAATTTACCTTAATTTATAATCCTGAAAAAATTGAAGATTTTATTCCTCATGCCATTCTTACTTGGATAGATGGAGAACTAAAAGAAACACTAGAAGATATGAATGATAAATTTTCTGATTACTATTTACAAATTCCCTTTATCGCAAAGAATCAAATTGTTTTATTTCTGTATAGTGATAGTATTTTCAAAATGGATGAGCTCACACAAAAGGTAAGGTCTGTTAAAAATGTAAAGTCAGCTGATTTGTTTATTCCAAAAAAGATTTCATTTTACATCAAATGGTTAGAAAAAGCTATTTTTGATTTTAAAAAATTACCCAGATTACATCTAACATATCAAACAAATTAAATAATAATAATTTCTCATATTATCTATGAAGAAAAAGAAGATCTATGAGGGTAAAATTTTAGGTCTTAGTGTTTATGATGGAAAAATAGAAGGAAGGAAAGTAAAGCGCGAGATGATAGAGCATCGTGGTGCAGCAGCAATGCTTGCTTTTGATGAAGAAAACAAGGTAATTCTTGTAAAGCAGCACAGGTTTCCACATGGATATATTTTAGAGATTCCTGCTGGAACATTAGAAAAAAGAGAAGAGCCAATAAAATGTGCATTCAGAGAGCTAGAAGAAGAGACAGGATATAGAGCAAAAAAGATGACTCCGCTAATCACCTACTATCCGTCAATAGGTTACAATACTGAGGTAATTCACTGTTTTTTAGCCTCAGGATTAAAGAAAATTGCCGATTTGAAACTAGATGATGATGAGATATTATCTGTAGTGAAAATGGATTTGAAGAAACTATTGACAATGATAAAATCAGGAAAGATTCAGGATTCTAAAACTATATGTGCAGTTCTAACATATGCTGCCAAAAAGAAACTATACTAATTATTCGTTATAGATGGGCTTTACAAGATCTGCAACATCGGCCCAGGATTTTGCAATTCTTTCAAACATGTACACCAAATCAAGGAACTCTATTGGGATTTGTTTTTTATTTCCCAATGTAATTCTTAGTTTGCTAAGTTTTTCTTCATATTTTTTGTGTAAAGATATTGCCTCAATTGCTAAAAGTCTATCAGGCTTTGTGAAGGCATCTATAGATTTTTCAGCAAGTTTACTAAATTCCTTAACTATATCAAAGATTTTTTTTGAATGTTCTTTTGATAAGGATGAATTAAAAATTAAATTTGAGAGTTCAACAATAGAGTCACCTGCATTTTCTAATAGGTTTGCTGCAACTCTATAATCAAGCACATCAATATTTTCTAAATTAAATGCATTTGCTAATCGTTTGTCAACAAGTGTACTACGAATCAAACGGACAAGTAGAAAATATTGTCTATTTACCTCAACATCACGTTTTGATAATGTTTGCAAATTAGATTTGTCATCTGAGATTAACCCATTTGATACATCATCATGCATACCAAGTGCAATCGAACTCATTCGCTTGAGGATTTTTTCTGGATTGAGTGTTGTTGCATCTAAAAGAAATTGCATGTTGATGTGAGATGCGTCTTCTTCAATGATTTCCATTCCAACCAATCTCCTCATAGAATTGCGTATCTTTTCTCTATCTTCTCCTGGAACGATAGATTTTGAATTAATTTCAATGACATCATATCCTAAAAGATAAGCTCCAGTAATGTCTGCTACAATATTTTCTTCTTGTGGTAGCGGATAAGAAATTACAAGCTCTTTTGTTGGCCGCGTATCTTTGTTTGCAGATATTGAAATGCTGTCCTGTCCTGTTTCAAGTTCAACTTGACTGCTTTTATCAAGATTATTTGCATCAACCCATTCTTTTGGTAGAGACACTAGAATGCTGCTTCCAATTCTTTGTAGGCGTCTAACAAATTTAGTCAATTTATACTAATTTAATTAATTTAAGCCATATTCTTATATTTTATGTAAAATTTAAACTTAGATTAATGGAGGCCACGGCATTTTGTCCAGCTCACATTACAGGTTTTTTCAAAGCTCACTTAGATGAGAGTCTTGATAATTTTGAAAATTTAGGATCAATGGGTGCAGGATTCTCAATTAAACAAGGAGTTACAACTAGAGTAAAAATAGAAACAAAAAAAGATCAAGAATCAAACTTTAGAATAACAATAAAAGGATATCAGCCAGATAAGACTGATGTATCAGAATTTGTTTTAAATGAATTCCTAAAGATTGGAGAATTTTCAAAAAAGTTTTTTGATATCGAACACGAGATATCAATACCAGTTGGATATGGCTTAGGTTCCAGTAGTGCCGTTGCATTATCTTTATCATTTGCTTTAGATCAGGCACTTGAAACAAAATTAGATAAAACAATAATTGGACAAATTGCACATAATGCAGAAGTAAATTGTAAAACGGGATTAGGAGATGTTTTAGCATCATTTAATGGCGGATTTGAGATTCGTGTCAAACCAGGCGCTCCAGGAATTGGTTCTGTTGAAAAAATACTCACAGATAAAATAGCTGTAATTATGATA
Organism: Candidatus Nitrosopumilus sp.; assembly: GCA_029861345.1. Taxonomy (GTDB): domain Archaea; phylum Thermoproteota; class Nitrososphaeria; order Nitrososphaerales; family Nitrosopumilaceae; genus Nitrosopumilus. The sequence goes on along the minus strand of JAOTZM010000008.1, from coordinate 16,543 downwards.
TGTTTTTCTCCAATTTCTACAAACAGATTCATCAAGGAACACTTATCACAAATTAATGGTCTTGGTGGAAAAATGGTAAACAAATTACTAGAATCAAAAAATTATGAACATTTTCAAGACATGTCACTAGAGTTTGCTAAATATGTTAATGTTATGACTCCAAGAATGCAAAAATTAGTTAATGAATTATCTGAAAATAATATCAAGTGTGGCATTGCACTTTTTGGAGAAACAATTTTTTCAATGATTCCAAAAGAAGATAAAAGTAGAGTCTTAGAAATTTTACAAAATTATCCTGATGGAATAATTATAAGATCAGAATTAGACAATATTGGAGCTAGAATCCTTTACAATTAATTGAAATCATATGTCATTAATTCCCAAGTCACATCCAAGAGCTAAGTCTCTTTTGATTCGTGAAAAATTAGTTGACGGGTTTGATAAGGGACTGGTTGCCAAAGAGGGACTTTTGGCTCAAGGTAGAGGCGAAGCATTTGACTATCTCCTAGGAGAAAAAACAGGAAAATCTTCAAAACGAGCAATAAAGGCTGCAGCAGCACAACTTCTTCAGGCAGAAACACCTGTTATCTCAGTTAATGGAAATATTGCTGCATTATGTCCAAAGCAGATTGTAAGGCTATCAAAACAAATCAAGGCAAAACTTGAGGTAAATCTGTTTTATACAAACAAAGATAGAAAGCAGGCAATAGTTAAGATTCTCAAAAAGAACGGAGCAAGAGAAATTTTAGGTACAAACCCTGATTTTTCTACAAAATTACCCGGTATAGATTCAGCAAGAAGAATTGTAGATAAAAACGGAATTTTTGCTGCAGATGTAGTTGTTGTACCTCTAGAAGACGGAGATAGAACAATAGCACTTAGAAATGCAGGAAAAATAGTCATTACATTTGATCTAAATCCTCTTTCTAGAACTTCACAAACTGCCAACATCACAATAGTGGATAATGTTACACGTGCAATTGATTTGCTAATAGACGAAGCAAAAAAACTATCTAAAAAAAATCAAAATAGTCTTCAGAAAATTATTAATGATTTTGATAATAAGAAAAACCTTTCAGAAAACATCATCCAAATAAAAAATAATTTAGCAAGGAGAGCCAGAATTGCATAAATCAGTTCAAGATATTATAAACATGAAAAAAGAGAAAAAGAAAATTTCAGTAATTACAGGTTATGATTATTCTCTTGCTTCTCTGTGTGATAAAGCAGGAATTGATGTATTGTTAGTTGGAGATAGTGCAGGAATGGTAATGCTAGGTTATGAGAATACAATTCCTGTAACTATGGAACAGATGTCTATGTTTACAGAAGCAGTTAGTAGAGCAAGAAAGAATTCATTGTTGGTATCAGATTTACCATTTATGTCATACCAAACAAGTATAGAAGATGCAATTAATAATTCTGGAAGATTAATCAAAGCAGGAGCTGACGCTGTAAAACTTGAGGGTGGCTCAATTATGGCTGAAACAATTAGTGCTATTGTAGATATAGGAATTCCAGTGATGGGACATATTGGATTACAACCTCAAACAACAATTCTTTCACAAGGATACAAAGTACAAGGAAAAACAAAGGATGCTGCAATAAAGTTAATCGAAGATGCAAAAGAGCTGGAAGAAGCAGGTGTTTTTAGCATTGCACTAGAAATGGTAAGTCACGAAGTAGCACAAATAATATCTGAAACAGTCAACATACCCACAATTGGAATAGGTTCAGGTGCAGGTTGTGATGGACAAGTGCTTGTTGTTCAAGATGTACTTGGAATGTACAATGACATAAAGCCCAAATTTGCAAAAAGATACATGAATTTGTCTGAGGATATTGTCAAATCCCTTGAGGATTACAAAAAAGACGTGGAGTTAGGCACATTTCCTGCTGAAGAGAACTGTTTTTCCATGGATAAAGAGGAGCTAAAAAAATTACGTGAGCAAATTGGTGGCTAAAAAGAAAATAAAGAAAAAAGATCATCCATCATTAGATATTGTTTCTTCACAGGGTTTTGAGTTAACAGGCAAAAAGATAGTTCTCTGTGTTGCAGGCAGTGTTGCAGCTTACAAAGCAATAGAGCTAGCAAGACTGTTAATGAGACATGGCGCAGACGTTACTTGTGTAACAAGTAATGCAGTAACAAAACTGATACAACCAGATTATTTCAAATGGGCAACAGGAAATGAAGTCATTACAAAGCTAACTGGAGAATTAGAACACATCAGATTAGCAGATTACAAACAATCAGATTTAGTAATAGTTTATCCAGCAACTGCAAACACGCTTGGAAAACTGGCAAATGGAATTGATGATACACCAATTTCAACAGTGCTTACTGTAGGGTTTGGATCAAAGATTCCTATTTTGATGTGCTTAGCAATGCATGAATCAATGTATGATAATTCTGCTGTAAAAAAAAATATGGAATTTCTAAAAAATAAAATTCAATTTCTTAATCCACAAATGATAGAAGGAAAAGCAAAAGCACCTGAACCAGAAGATGTTTTAGAAATTGTTTTAAAGAAATTTGGATTTACATCAATTTTAAAAAACAAGAAAGTGTTAATGACTGCTGGACCTACAATAGAATACATTGACCCTGTAAGAGTAATAACAAATCTTAGTTCTGGAAAGACGGGAGTTCTTTTAGCGTCTGAATTAATTTCTGCCGGAGCCAAAGTTACTATTATTTATGGTCCAGGAAATGAAAAGCCATCAAAAGGTGCCAAGATCATCAACGTTACAACAAACTCAGATATGTTTGATGCTGTAAAAAAAGAACTAAAGAAAAAATATGATGTCGTGATAATGGCAGCTGCAGCTTCGGATTTTACTCCTGAAAGCATCTCCAAATCCAAGATCAAAAGTAACAAAAAATCCCTTACAATTAGGCTCAAAAAGGCACCAAAGATCATAGACCTAGTAAGAAAATTCCGAAAAGATGCATTACTAATTGGATTCAAAGCAGAAACTAACCTTACAAAAAGTGCGCTAATCAAATCAGCCCAAAAAAAGATGAAAGAGTCTGATGCTGATATTATTATTGCAAATGATATTGGTAAAAAATATCAAAAAAATCCTAACAACAATCAGGTTTTGATTGTTGATAGTAATAAAATAACATCATCTGGATGGAAGAAAAAAGAAAAAATTGTGAAATTTATCAGAAAAGAAATTGAAAAGAAACTAGAATGAAAAATTCAGAGTTAAACAAACTAATATCACAATACAAAGAAATCAAACAAAAACAAAAAAAGAAACATGTAGACAATTTTAGACTCGCTCAAATGCTAAAGGAATTAGAACATAGATATCTTCATGAAACAGGACGAACATTAAAATCAGATTTGTATGAGGTTAAAGAAAAATGAACAAAGTAAAAGCATCTGAATATAAAAAAAGAAACATAGCAATTTGGAATGAAGTAGCACCTAGATATCATAAAAGATGGGCAGCAGCTGACTATGGCCCATTTCAAAGCACAAAGAAACTAGTAGAATTGGTTAATGCAGAAAAAGGAAACAATATTCTTGATGTTGCATGTGGAACAGGTGTTGTAACAAAAAGACTCAGTAACAAAGTTGGTAAATCAGGCTATGTAGTTGGTGCTGATACAGCTGTTACTGCAATAAAGATTGCAAAAAAATGGAATGAAAAATCACCAAATCTCCTTTTTGTAAATGCAGATGCTGAAAATTTTTCATTTAAAGAAAAATTTGATATCATAACATGTCAATATGCATTATTCTTTTTTCCAAACGCATCTAAGGCTCTAAAGAATATGCGAAAAAGCCTTAAGGAATCAGGTACATTAGGCATATCTGTGCATGGACACAAAGATAGAGTCCCATTTTTTGGAAATATTCTTGATGCAGTAACTCAGTTTATTCCTGATTATGTTCCCCCAGGAACTCCATCTCTGGATAGATACGGTACTAAAAAATCACTAAGAGACGAGGTAAAAAAAGCTGGATTTTCAAAGATTTCAGTTAAGGACTATGTTTTCAAGTACAGTCCTGGTGATTTTGATGAGTATTGGGGAAATTATCTAAGATACGTTGCAAAACCGATCAAAGAGAAACTAAACTCTCTTGAAAGATCACAGAGAAAGGAACTCAAAGAGAAGGTAAGAGAAAATACAAAAACACACACAAAAAGAAATGGAATAATACAATTTCCTTGGGAAGTTTTAATTTTGACAGCAAAACACTAGAAATTCGGAGACAAATTGGCTAAGGACAGAAAGAAGAAAGAAGAAAAACCAAAAAAATCAGATTTCAAGTCATTTCTTAAAAAGAGAGCACCAATTTATCTTGCCTTGATCGCAATGTTTGTCATTTTTGTAGTTCCTGAATTAACAAAAAGCAGTCTAGAAAGCAGCTTGCCAGAACTCTCATCTGAAGAACAACAAGTTGTTGATGTCTTGATGGGGTATAACGGACCAAACGAATCAGGATTAACTGTCATGGAGGCAATTTCAGATAAGATTGCTGAAGAATATCCTGATGAGAAAATATTTGATAACAAAAAAACTACAGTGGACCTAACTGTATCAAATATAGATGCTGAAAAATATCAAGTGATATTGAATTTTGAATCACATAAAGGAGAAATGAACTATGATTGGAATGTAGATACAACTTCCGGAGAGATTGTATCAAATAATTCTGAGTCAAAATACATAATTGAACGAGTAGATTTTTGGGACTAGGCTTAAATCGTAACTAAATCTTTAGTAAATTTGTGCATTACAACAGGTCGCTCTTTTACTATTAGTGAATCTTCTATTCGAATGCCAAATTTGTCTTCAATATAGATTCCAGGTTCTACAGTAATTGCCATGTTTTCTTTTAATTTTGTTTCACTTTTGTAGGAAACATTTGGAAGCTCATGCACCTCCAATCCAATTCCATGACCAGTGGAGTGAATAAAGTATGGACCATAGTTTTTTTCGTCAATGTAATTTCTACATGCAGAATCTATATCTTTACAATCTACATTTGGTTTAACAGATTTTAGTCCAAGTTTTTGAGATTCTTTTACAATTTCATAAGCTTCATTTGCTTGGGATGATATTTTTCCCATCGCAAATGTCCTAGTTGCATCAGAAACATATCCTTTGTATCTTAGTGTAAGATCAGTTACCACAAGGTCACCTGTTTTGAATTTTCTTTGAGTAACCTGAGCGTGAGGAAGTGCGCCGTTTGGACCTCCAGCAATAATAAGAGGATTAAGTGTAGACTTGTATCCAGTGTCAAACATTTGCTGCTCCATGGCATATGTCATCAAAATTGTTTGCAATTCTGATTCCTTTTGACCTACCTTCATCTTTTTTGAGCAGATTTCAAACATTTCATCTATAATTTTAGATGCTTTTTTGAGTATCTGGATTTCTTTTTGGTCTTTAATTATACGAGAATTGTAAAAGGGTTCTGTAGATGATTTTATTTTTGGAATAGATTTTTTCAGAGACATCATAATAGAATAATTCTGGCAATCAGTACAAACTCGATTTTTCTTTATCTTTTTGACTACAGAGGAAATCAAGCCAGTCCCGCGCTCTGCTGTAATTATATCACAATCTTCTGATTCTTCTCTTGCTCTTCCCACTTCAAGTTCTGGTGCAACAATGGTTGTTTTTCCATTTTTTTCAAGCAATCCTATTGCCTCACCCCAAAATCCAGTCATGTAAAACAAATTTTCAGGCTCAAATGTGACTAGTGTATCACAGCCGATCTTTTGGGCAGATTTTAGAAGGTTCTTTCTACGCTGCTTCACACAAAAACACCTCTGTTTCTCAATTTATGTATGATGCAAAGTTTGTATATGGAAATTCAGACCAGATGATTGTGGCAGAAGAAAAAGAAAAGAAAAAAGTAGTTGCATTACTGTCTGGAGGTTTAGATAGTCAGCTTGCAGTAAGAATGATGCAAGAACAAGGTTTTGATGTTTCAGCTGTTGCAATAAAAACTCCTTTCTGTGATTTTGATTGTGGAAGAGGGTGTGGATTTGAAATTAGAGAACGAGCAGATGACCTTAATGTAAATTTGAAGACAGTTTATCTTGGAGATGAATACATTGAGATGTTAAAGAATCCAAAACATGGAATTGGTGCCGGTTTTAATCCATGTATTGATTGTAGGGCCATGATGTTTGATGCGGCAAAAAAACACATGGAAGAAATCGGTGCAGAATTTATTATTTCAGGTGAGGTATTAGGTCAACGTCCAATGAGTCAACATGGACCAGCATTGAGAACCATTGAAAAAGAATCGGGTCTAGTTGGAAAAATTGTAAGGCCACTGTCAGCAGGATTACTTCCAGAAACAGATCCAGAAAAAGAAGGATTGATCAAAAGAGAAAATCTTGGAATGATTAGAGGAAGAACAAGGAGAAATCAACTACAGATGGCAAAAGAATATGGAATTGAAAATCCACCTAATGCAGGCGGAGGTTGTCTGTTAACAGATCCACAATTTGGAGTTAAGGCAAAAGATTTGTTTGGACATACTGAAACTCCAACAATTAATGATGTTGATTTGTTAAAAATTGGAAGACACTTTAGGTTAGATGAACAAACAAAGTTTGTTGTTGGAAGAAATAAAGACGAAAATGAGATGATCAAAGCAATTGCGTTACCAGGAGATATTTTGCTTGAAGCTAGAGACCATGTAGGACCAATTTCAATTTTACGTGGTAAGAATGCAAAATCTCATGTGAAATTTGCATCATCTGTAACTTTGAGATATTCAGATTCGCCAAAAAATCAGCAAGGAATTGTTACTGTCAACAATGAAAACTCTTCTGAAGAAATTAATACTGAAAGTGCAGAAGAGCAATCATACATCAAATTTAGAATTTAGGCGTGAAATTTTTCATAAATTAGTTAGAACTAAGGAAGAGTTTTTGAGGAAGTAGATTACATTTTCAGCAAGGATGCAAAAACAAGAAAGTCCCACATATCTGAAGGCCATAACGATTAGAGACATCAGTGATGTTCATTCTATCAAAGAAGACATCAAAAAAGAGATGATTTTAATTCTAAGAGTTACACCATTAGCACAGAAGGATGTGGATCAACTTCGCAAAGTGGTTGAAGAATTGTATTCTATTGCAAAAACTGCTGATGCAGACATTGCAAGACTGGGAGAAGAGAGAATTATTGTTGCTCCATCTAACATAAAGATCTGGAAACCAGAATACGATCTAAAATAATTTTATTGCTTCTTGAATTTGAGGATAGTGAGCAGGTACCTTATACATTCGTCTAATATTCATTGCAAGATTTTCTGATTTCTTACGTTCTCCATGATTGACTAGGACTCTTCGAAGTTTTGGTCTTAATCTTTGCACAAATGACATCAACTGATTGTAATCGCTGTGACCACTAAATCCATCAAGTTTTTCAACACCACAATTGATGGAAACAACTTCAACTTTACCTTCTTTTCCTAACATGGATACTTGTTTAGAACCATCAAGAACTCTTCTTCCCAAAGTTCCATTAACTTGGTAAGAAACAAACAATACTTTGCTCTTTTTGTCTGGTGCAATGTTTTTGAAGTATTCTAAAACGGGACCACCTTCTAACATTCCTGATGTTGCTAAGATTATACATGGTGAATTCTCTCTCATTGGTTCTTCTCTAGCATCTGCGTGCTCAATATTAGTGAAGTATTCAGAATCAAATGGATTATCATCTGTCTCTAAGATCTTTTGTTTGAGTTCTCTTGCAAGATATTCAGGATATGACTCATGAATAGCTGATGCCTCAGAAATCATTCCTTCTGTAAAAACTGGTGCTTCAATCATTTCCCCTGATTTCATATAGTGATCAATTACCATCATGATTTCTTGTGCACGACCAACTGCAGGAATAGGTATCAAAACTTTACCTCCATCTGCTAAAGTGTTGTTTACTGCATTAATGAAAGCAGATTCTACTTCTTGTCTACTTGGTTGGATATCCTCCTTTAGACCATATGTGCTTTCAATCAACAATGTTTCTACTCTTGGGAAGTTCCAACTAGCAGCTTCAAACAAGATACTTTTTCCAAATTTGATATCACCTGAATAAACAAAGTTATGATCACCATTTCCAATATGAAAGTGACATAAAGCAGAACCTAGAATATGGCCGGCGTTTGCCAGGACTAATTTGATGTCAGGAGAGATGTCAGTCACAGTTCCATATGGTAAGGTAATTGCCTGTCTCATAATCTGCTTTACATCTCTTTCTGAATAAATTGGAGTCCTGCCTTGCGCAGCAGCCACTTTGATAGCATCTAACTGAATTAGATTCATCATTGGAAGTGTTGGTTCAGTACAGTAGATTGGACCTTTGTAGCCATATTTACATAAAGTTGGCAAGAATCCGGTATGATCCAAGTGGGCATGCCCAATAACTACTGCATCAAGATCATCTAATGTTATATTTAGAGAATCTAGTCTTGGAAATGCATCCATTGGTGAGCGTGCACCTGGATTAATTCCACAATCAATTAAGATCTTACTTTCAGGAGTAGAGAGCAACAACGAAGACCTTCCAACTTGGCCAAATCCGCCAAGAGTATAAAGAGAAACTTCAGTCCTTTGAGATAGTCTAGGTCTAAAAATCTCATCACCTACTTGTTTGAGCTGTTTACTCCTCTCAGAAGAGGCTTGTTTTAGAGTTGCATTAATTGTTTGAATGGTACGTGAAGGAATAGTTGTGGCTTTTCTAATACGTAATTTCCATCCTATTTTCTCAGTAACTTCAGCATGATTGAATTCTTTGGCGTTTCTTTGCAGCAACCAAGGTCTTTTTGCTTCAACTGAGACTTCACCAGTGGCTGTATCAAAGATAGTTCCCTGTAGATTTGCTTCTTTAGGAATGCAATCTGCAAGAATCCGTCTAGCTTCATCTTCTGGTTTTCTGATTGATTCATCAGTTCTTACTACAATTCTTTTTTTGATAATATTTACAAGGTTTGATATCGTTTCGTTATTCTCCATCAGATAGCGAGGGGCATTTGTGTAAAGAGCAATTCGTGGTCCTTCATATTCTATTTTTGTAACACTTGCCTCTTTAGGTATACTTTGCAGTATGGTGGCCATTATATTTTGGCTACTAGGAGGTAATTCTCTTTGTTGTTGTTTTCTTTGCATTAAATCACTAAAGTTCGATGACTGCTTTCTTTTGTTCATCAGTCAAAAGACGGAATCCATCTTTATCCATTATTGCGACGTTAATTCCATCGCCAGTACCAATGTTTCTAACAATTGCAGCTTTTACAGCTCTTAGAGCTATTTTTTTTGCTTCTTCTACTGTTAACTCTTCTCTATATTCCTCTTCAAGCAATCCATAAGCTACGGGTGATCCACTACCAGTTGTAACGTATGATTTCTCCTCAACTGAACCAAACATATCGATGTTAAACAATGCAGGACCATTTGCATCGTAGCCACCAACCAAAATATCAGCCATAAACGGATAGCCTCTATTTTGATGAAATATCAATGAACAGAGCCTGGCAAGAGAGTGAATTGAGATTGGACCCTGTTTTTCAACTCGGTGTATATTAGAATGATAACGTAAAATATCAACAATATTTTGTGCGTCTGCTACACCACCAGCCAAGGTTAATCCAGCATGTAAGTCAATTTTTTGAATTTTCATTGTGTTATTATTTGCAATAAAATATCCTGCACTAGCTCTCATATCAGCACATAATACGACACCGTCTTTTGCCTTGATACCTACAGTGGTAGTCCCGTGCAGAATTTTTTCTTCAACATTGTTTGACAAAAAATACACCTATTAAGATAAAGTATGTGGCAAGTCACCCTTTTAAATAACTTTTTGATCTCTTGAAATCATAAATAATGACAAAAAGTCAAGATCGCATGCAATCGCATACGATGGAATTACCTAGGCTCATCGAGATTGGTGAAAAGAACATTGGTGATTTTGGAAAGTTTCTAATTTCATTAAACAAACCAAAAAAAATTTCTTTGATATCTGGAACAAATGTTCAAAAGGTTTTAAGGAAAAGAATTGAAAATTCACTCAAATTAAAAAAAATTCAATTTATTTGGCACACATCAATAGATAATCAAATAAAATCATTGAATCAAATTCAAAAAGATGTAAAAAAAGACAATTCTGATTTGATTGCAGGTATTGGTGGAGGTCGCTCTGTAGATACGGCAAAATTGATTTCATATAACTTAGATAAACCATTTGTAAGCTTACCAACTGCAGCTTCCCATGATGGAATGGCAAGTCCGTTTGTTTCTGTAAAAAGTGACAAACCACACTCGATTGTGGCATCTGCACCTATGGGAGTTTTTGTAGATATTGATGTAATCAAAAAAGCTCCTACCGAGTTACTGGCTAGTGGTTGTGGAGATCTTATTGCAAACATTATAGCAGTAAAGGATTGGCAATTAGGTCACAAAAAGAAGAATGAATACTATGGACGATATGCAGCTGATTTGGCCACAATGAGTGCTAAGATAGTTATGGAAAACTCTTCTAGATTTGCAAAAAAAGGATTAGATGCCAGAGTGATTGTAGAAGGATTAATCAGTGCAGGAGTAGCGTCATGTATTGCAGGAAGTAGTAGACCATGTTCTGGCTCAGAGCACCTTTTTTCACATGCACTTGACAAAATTGCTCCTGGAATTGGTCTTCATGGAGAGAAATGTGGAATTGGCTCTATAATGATGGCAAAACTACATAGACAAGATTGGAAAAAAATTGTTAAAACGCTAAAAGATGTCGGAGCTCCAACAACTGCAAAACAAATTGGGCTTAAACCAGATGTAATAATAAAGGCTCTAACTATTGCACAAGAACTTAGACCAGAACGATATACAATCTTAAAAGAAACTGAAATGACAGAGAAAAAGGCTACTAATCTTGCAAAGAGTACCAGTGTAATTTGATTTAAGCAGTAGTTTGTTCAGTTGGTTTTTCTTTTGTTTCAGGTTTCTTTTCTTGGGTTTGTTTGTTTACGTGTGTTTCAACAAAACTGACTTTTTCCAAAGTTGGGACAAATTTGAAAACATCTAACTGAATAAAATGTTTCATAATTTGTAAACCATCGGCACGTAAAATTTCCTCAGGAATTGTAATGTTTACTTCTTTATCTTTTAAATCAAATGTAATTTTTGAGTCTTCTACAGGGAGTCTGTTTTTAAGAATTCCATCTATCTTGTCGCTAGGAGAATCAAGGGATTTGATTACATTTACATCAAATACGATAGTTTTTCCTGCATATCTGTGGTTGTAATCTATTTGGACTCTACCAGAACCAATAAAACGAATTATTCCTCTTTTATTATCTACTTCAATTGTATCACCAACTGAAACTTTTTCTGCATCTTCGCCTAATTTTCTAATTGGAATCATTCTAACTTTTCCAGAATCTCTTTCACCAAAACCTTTGTCAGGTGTGACCTCAACTGTAAGTTTATCTCCAACAGATGTTTTTGTAAGTGCCTCATCTAATCCTTTGAGAACAGGATAGGACACTTCGCCAATGGAAACTAGTTTCGGTTGATATTTGACATTTTGTTCATGAATAGAATGTTTTTTTGCATCCTCTTCAATAGTCGTATCAAAGATTTCATCACTATCTTTAACCTTCGCAGTATAGTCTACTAGAATTAGTGAGCTTTTATCGAAAGTCAATGTGATCGGTCTCGAATTTCCTTATATTAAGTTAACAGGATTTAGAGAGCTTTTAATTTTTCTTCTGCAGTTTTAAGTCCTGCTCGAGCATCTGTATCATATCCCATCATAGCTAAGGTAGATGAAATTGCAGAAATAGTTCGCATTACATGGTATGGACTAACTTCTCCCATACATCCAACTCTGAAAACTTTACCCTTTAGGTTACCAAATCCACCAGCAACTAAAACTTTGAATTTGTCTGCTAATGTATTTCTGAAAGTTTTGTCTTCTAGTCCATCCAAATAATTTAATGCAACAATCGAAATGGAACGATCTTCTTCTTTTGCAAATGGTGTTAAGCCTATTGCACTTAATCCAGAGTATAATGCATCAGAACAAATCTTGTGACGCTTAAAGACATTCTGTAATCCTTCTTCTAACATTATTGACAAGGCTTCTCTGTATGCATATAGTAAAGGCAAAGCAGGAGTGAAAGGAGTATGTTTTGACTCTTCATAATATTTGAAGTATCTTGCTAGATTGAAGTACATTGTAGGAGGTGGATTTTCTATCATGTATTTTTTTGCTTTAGCACTGATAGATATTGGTGAAATTCCTGGCGGTGCAGCAATTGCTTTTTGGGCTCCAGTCATGCATACATCAATATTCCATTTATCTACTGGAAGTTCAGTGCCACCAAGTATAGAAACAGAATCTACAACATAAAATGCATCATTTCGAGATGTCAAGTCGGACACTTTATCAAGATAATTTACCATTGTTCCAGTAGAAGTCTCATTATGAACAACGTAGAATGCTTTAACGTCTTTATTGTTATCAAATGCTTCTTTTACTTGATCAAAAGTTGCATTTTGTCCTGGAGGTGTTTCAAGTTTGACAACATTGGCTCCCTGACCTTCAATTAGTTGTGATAGTCTGTTACTAAATTCTCCATTTACTGGAATAATGACTTTATCACCTTTTTTAATTAGATTAATTACTCCTGCTTCTACAGCACCTGTTCCAGATGCAGATAAGGCTACGATATCATTTTGTGTTTCAAATATTTGCTGAGTTTTTTCAATAACATCAGTGTATAATTCAACAAAATCATCACTTCGGTGATTAATGATAGGTGCAAGCATTGCCCTCATTACTCTATTAGGTACATTTGTTGGGCCTGGAAGCATTGAGAGATATTCCATCTGTAATCCATTGTCAGTGGAATATGGGCAGTATTTATAATTAGAGATTTTTCAAACGCTTTTTAGCACTATTGTTAATCAAAAAATTTATTGTTCCTTCAGGTACAAGATTCTCCCATTTTTGATCGGTAATAATTAGATCTCGAATATTAGTTCCAGATAATTCATCTCTCTTCAAAAATGGAATAGGAATAACTTGAACAGACCTTCTTGAATACAGATGTGCCGTAAGCTTATCGTTTGAAAATACGATATCAAATTTAGGAACAATGGAATCTATTTTTTCAATCCATTTAACATGATCATCCAAATCTGGGATAAAATAAATTGAAATTTTTTCTTTCATTGAATCATCAATTGAAGATAGGATCATTTCTTTTCGTTCCTCAGCAGAGAAAGGGTTGTTTTTCTGTACAGGTTTGTTTGAACTGCCTAAACCTACCCATAATTTATCAACTTTTGAGAGCGCAAATCGTAAGGCTTCAAGATGACCCAAGTGAAAAGGTTGGAATCTTCCTATCAACAAACCTTCCATACAAAATTATAGAAAATTTCTTTTTAAAAAACTATCATAAAGAGTTGTAATTGAAAAAAACTGTGGATTTTCTAAAAATTAACGGAGGATATGGAGAAGGGGGAGGACAAATAATACGTTCTGCGATTGCCCTTTCATGTATTACAAAACATGCAATTCATTTAGAAAACATAAGAAAGAATAGAAAAGTTTCAGGACTAAGACCTCAGCATCTTACGGCGATAAAAATTCTTCAAAAAGTAGCAAATGCCAAAGTAATTGGGGCAGAGATAGGCTCTACTGAATTAAAATTTATTCCAGGCAATATTGAAAGTTTAGAATTAATTGAAGATGTGAGAACAGCAGGAAGTATCTCTTTAATTTTACAAGTCTTAATCCCCGTAGTTGCAATTTCTCAAAAAAAAATTAATTTAACAATCAAAGGTGGCACTGATGTACGTTGGAGTCCTTCTACTGATTACACTCAATATGTACTAAAAGATGCATATTCTAGAATGGGAATAGAATTTTCACTCAAATTAATTAAACGAGGTTACTATCCAAAAGGTGGCGGAGAAATTAATTTACAAGTATACCCTTCTCAGATAAAATCAATATCATTTTCAAAACGAAAAACTAATTCTGTTAAATTAATTTGTACATTTTCCAAACTCCCAATAGAAAAGATTAAAAAATCAGTTGAAGAAATCAAAGAAAAATTAACTAAAGAAAATTTTATTGTTGAGACAGAAATTAAAAATCAAGAAGCAATAGATCCAGGCGCATCTCTGTTAATTTACAGTACCGACGAAAATTCAATTGTAGGTGTTGATGCTTTATTTGATAAAAAAACACAAAGATTTGATTTAGATTTTGATAGATTTGTAAAAAATCCAGTAGGAGTAGATGAGAATTTAGCAGATATGCTTGTAGTTCCTGCAAGTTTAGGTAAGAAAAAAACAACATTCCAAGTAAGAGAGATTACAAAACATTTGGAGACAAACTTGTTTGTGACATCAAAAATTACGGGTTGTAAGTATGGAATTGGGAGATTATCTAATGGGTTTGAGGTGATTATTGAAGGAATCTCAAACTCCTGCATCAAGTAAGGATGCAAAAAATAGTATTGCCACGGATAAAACCACTGTAATTTCTCCAAGAATAATGATTTTTTTTCTTAATTTTTGAATTTGGTGCTCTGGCATTTGATTTGACATTATTTGTTCTTCAACATCCTTGCGAATTATTCTAACATGTACTGCATATGTGATGATTAGTACAATGACTAGAATTATCTTAATAATAAGAAATGTTCCATAGCTTGTTGCAACAAGAAGTTCAGGTTTACTGAGCAACATGTGTGAGCTATACAATCCAGTTGCCATCAGGATAATTAATGATGGAACAGCAATTTTGTTAAATCGTCTTCCAACACGAATCATTATTTGCATTCTTGTTTCAACAGAATCAGTTATTGTTTTTAGAAGTGGAGAAAATACAATACCAATGAAAAGTGAACCACCTACCCAGATTGCAGCTGAAATAAGATGAATCCAAGTAAGAATTGCTTGTTCTAGTGCAGTCACCGATTATGATATTATAAATCAAATATTATGTATTTGGATCTTGACAACCTTTTTTAGTTGTTCATAGTCTGATACCAGTGAAATGGCACTTCAAAGTAAAATGACGGTGTATGCTGCAATAGTTGGAGTTTTAGCTATGATGGGAGGAATTGTTTACTATGCAAGTCTAGATAATGCATCACTTGAACAAATCAAAATTGAATTAACTAGTGTTGAGCTAAGAAATGTCAATACAGTAAATAACGAAGCAAAATTTGATGTTACATTTCTTGTAATGAATCCCAGTGATAAAACATTTACAGTTTCATTAATTGAGTATCAGCTTTATGGTGATGGAACACTGTTAGGTTCAGGACAGTATTCTACAGCAGATATAGCATTACCTGGAAGAGCTTTATTCATACCAGATGCAGCAGTTCCTTTGAAAAATACATTTGTTCTTAGCAAGTCTGATGTTAATTCAGAAATTTATCAAGCTGCAATCGAAAATAGAGTCAATAGTTTTACAGCTGAAGGAAATGTCACCACCGAGACTTCATGGAGTATTATTGAAAAAGAATTCAAAAGTGAATTATAATTGAAAAAGTGGGCCGAGTGAGATTCGAACTCACGATCACCGCCGTGTCGAGGCGGTATCCTAACCAGCTAGACTACCGGCCCAGTGAAGTACAAGACTAGGTGCTGGCATTATTAACGTTTAACAAAAGAAAGGATGAATAAAGAGAGAAGGCGTGGAATAGTTGACAGAGGATTTTACTGAAGAGGAAAAGAGGGGTTTCTACAAGGCAATTTACTCTAGGAGAGATGTAAGATCTCATTTTACCTCAAAACCTATAGAAGATGAAATATTATCAAAAATTCTTCATGCTGCACATCATGCTCCCTCTGTAGGATTTTCTCAGCCGTGGAATTTTATTTTAATAAAAGACATTAAAACAAAAAAGAAAATCAAAGAATTTTTTGAAGAAGAGAAAAATCGTTCATCAAAATTAGTTGAAGAACCAAAGAGATCAAAGTATCTTTCATTCAAACTAGAAGGGATTTTAGAATCCCCAGTAAATCTTTGTGTAACATATGATCCTACAAAATTTGGTCCTTTTGTAATTGGTAGATCAAGTATTCCTGAAGCTGGACTCTACAGTGTGTGTTGTGCAATTCAGAATTTATGGCTATCAGCAAGGACAGAAGGAGTGGGGCTTGGGTGGGTAAGTATTCTTTCAAATGAAACCCTAAAGGAGGCTTTAGTGTTACCAGAACATGTTATTCCTGTTGCATATTTGTGTTTAGGATATGTTGATGAATTTGCAGAAAAACCAGATCTTGAAACTGCTGGTTGGCTACCAAGACTTGATTTGAAAGATGTTGTGTTCTTTGAAAAATGGAATAACAAAGAAAATGAAAATTGGAATAGTATTCAAGAAATGATCAAAGAAAATCTAGATTACGCTTAAATAATTAAGAATGTTTTTTTTGCTGGGCTTGTGGCGCAGAGTCAATTTGACGCGAAACATGGATAGCGTGGTAGCCTCCTAAGTTACAGGTCGAGGGATCGAAGCCCTCCAAGCCCGTT
>JAOTZM010000143.1 GCA_029861345.1 Candidatus Nitrosopumilus sp. | reverse complement strand
ATCTCAAAACAAATCCAATAATAGTTTATGAAAAATCTGGAAAACGTTCTGAAAAAAGTATTTTCTCGGTAAAATATTCAAAAAAATCTCAAAATAAATTTATCTTGCATATCAAAACCGAGGGGGGGTTGCCAGTAAAGAGGTTTGTTGCTGGTGACGATGTTTACCCTGGGATTTCCCAAATTCTTAATACCTCATGTCAATGTCAAGAATTTAATTTTCTTGATATTGAAGTGTAATGATAACAATCAATAATAGCGAAATAGTATTTTTTTATCAACCTTTTTTGAAACTATCTTTATGCCAGTAAATCAGTTTCAAATGCTACAGCTTTCTCTGATTCCACTGCATAAACCACATGATGATGGTTTGCTAAAAGAGTCTTAAGTATATCTTGTCGTTGTTCTTGTGCTATATCTTCAATATTATATGTACATAGAAAAGAAGATGAATAACTTTCAAAATTAGAATGAAAAAGGTGTTCAATCTCCAATTCCGCATCCATTCCCTCTTTTGTGGAAACATCAGGAATTATGCGTCCCATAAAGTTGTATGGTGGTTTGGACTCTGCTGTTATCAGTTTTAGTAATTCTTGAAATCCTTTTCTTAATCCATCTTTGTGTTCCATTATGTTATCAATTTGATAAATATGGAGAAGTTTTTTCTGTTTAAAATAATCTACATCTAATCCAGTTGAAAAAAGTTCTTGTTCCAAGTATTTTGGGTTCTCATGAGTAACGCAAATTGTATGTTCTTGTTTTTTCAAACTGTTTTTGATATATTTTGATTTTACAAGTCGAGCAAATTCTGTTTTCTCGTAAAGTAACATTGAATGGTGTGGTTGTTGTAAATTATCAAAGTACTCCATTAATGGATAACTCTTTTCACTATCAGATATTTTAATCCTCTCCTACAACATATTTGAGTTGAAATTTTTCAATTAAACTGTTAATATTGCCATAATCTCGCAAAAATCTGTTCCCTTTTACTGTTATTTTAATGTCAGAATTATGGATCATGTTTTTTCTCTCTAGTTCAAATAAGTATTTAGAAAATTTATCATACGACATATGACATAAATTTTGTACTCGAGTAGGCTTTACTTTACCCAATTTAGATTCATGATTAATTGCCTTAAGAATATCATAATATATCTGTAATTTATTTCGCCTTACTTGTCTAATCATAAAATATGTCGTCTTTGATCATAAATAAAACTCACTATCCGTACAGCAGGGATCTGAATGTTGCTTTCCGCCATACAAATTAATATTTTTAAAGTTTTCTAAAATAGGTCTAAAATTGTTAAATATTCACTCCCCATAGAGAGTATTATGATTCAAAATGAATTATTACTATGTGATATTATGATTATATGTATAAAATACAGAAATCAAATACCATTACTTATTTTCATTACTGTTCCTAGTGTGTTTTTTATCTATACACTTTCTTTTGAAGAACATTTGGTAAATATGTCTAAAGGTGACAATAACTAATGTTATCTCCCACCATTCCAAAAATTAATGATCGTTTACCCTTCCCATTTGATATTCAAAACGATAGATTACGATTCCAATCAACTACAGTAAATAGTCAAAAAGGGTATTATGATCTAGTTGAAAAAAAATTTATCTCAGCACAAAAAATGCAAAAATTAATTGATGAATTAAAGCCTGATGATTCTTTTGAGATAAAGCCTGATGATTCAATTCTTATTAATAAAATCAAAAAGAGAATAAATCAAAATCTGTCTTTTATGCAAAAAAATACAAGAGATTCTTATTCTATAAAATTATTAAAATATCTGTCTAATCGTTTCCTTTCTTCCCAATCAGATCAGAATATCCAGAACGCCATTCTTTTTGTAGATATTGTAAAATCGACTAATCTTGCAACTACTCTTACTCCAGATGAAATGTCTTCTTTGATCAAAGTATTTTCACAAGAAATATCAATATTGATTTCAAAGTATTCTGGATTTGTTTTAAAATATGCAGGGGATGCAGCAATTGCATTTTTTCCAATCTCAAATAATGCCGAAAAGATATGTCAAAATGCAATAAGATGTGCTAAATCCATGAATCTGCTAATAAAATATGCAATTAATCCTACCCTTGAAAAGTTTGGCCTACCTGAAATTAAAATTAGAGTTGGAGTGGAATCTGGAAATAATCAGATAGTGTTTTTTGGTCCAGAACCAGATTTAATAGGCTCTACAATTACAATGACTGCAAAAATTTATCCATTAGCAGATCCTTGTCAGATTGCAATTGGTGAGGAAATTTACAAGAAATTAAATGATGGTGCTGCAGACCATTTTTTTCAAATTCAGTCAGATTCTAAAAAATTACCATACACTAATTCTAGTACTGGTAAAGAATATGCGGTGTATCTCTCAAAGGAGGTATTTTCATAATGTCTACAGAAAATAACGTAGAATTTCCCATTCTCAAAAAATTCATAGATATTGGAAATCGCTCCCTTTTGATTAAAGGTGAATCTGGAGATGGTAAAAAGACTCTAAGCTTGGATCTTGCAAGAAACGTGGCAAAAGATTACAACATCTATTTCATTACGGGAAATAAAAAACCCGAGATGATGCATACTTGGTATCCATGGACAAAATCATTTCTGCCATCTGAAAATATTATACAAATATCAAGCAATGAGTTGATTTCATCAGATTCAAATTTTTTGCTTGCTGAGATGCTAAATCGTATTTCTGGTACTGTGACTACAGTAGATGATCCATTTGTTTCAGATGTAGAACCAAAAAAACCATTCATCATACTAGATATTTGGGATTCAATAATCACAGAGTTTAATCCTCAACTAAAAATGCATGCAGAAAAGCTTGTTACATCTCTAGCTGACAAGCATAATGGCTTTATTGTATTTTTGAGTGATAAAGAAGAACATTCCTCTCTTGAACAACTAGTGGATGGAGTAATTCAAACTTCTAAACTTTATGTTGATAATTACATGATGCGAGAAATAACACTAAAAAAACTAATGGGAATGGAAATTCAAACATCAAAAATACCATTTAGTTTTAAAAATGGAAAATTATATGCATTTTCAAGTTTTCTACATTTTGAGGAAGAATGTAAAAAGTTTGAACCAGTACCTGATTCTAAAAATATATTTTCCACAGGAAATCAAAATTTTGATGCCAAACTTGGTGGAGGATTCAAAAAAGGAACCATAATTGGAATCGAGATAGACCCAGATGTAGACCGATATGCGTTTGTCCCTTTTTTGTTACCTCTAGTATTGAATTTTCTAAGTCATGACAATAGTGCTCTTATCTCACTATCATCTGATCAAAATGCAGAATCTTATCTTGATCATATATCTCCACATATCGATGACCAAAAATTACTGGAAAACCTTCGTCTTTATTGTCATACCTTTGGGCAGTCTAAATCTCAAGTTGTTCTAGAGAGAGGAGAAGAACAAAATTTTGAATCAGCTCACAAGAAATGGTTGGAACATTATCACCAGCTAAAACAAAAACAAAATTCTCTATTGATGCTAGTTGATTATAGTTTTATCGAACTTGGATACAGGGGTAATCTTGATGCCGTCTTAAAAGCTATGATAGAAAACACCAGAATAATTAGACATAACAAAGATCTTATGATAATGACAAGCAGGCCTGGTTTTCAAACACTTGGTGTTATGAAGAGCGCATGTGATATTCATTTTAGGGTTTTTGATCATAATGGCTGTACTTTTATTTGTACGGAAAAGCCAAAGTTATTTTGTTCTAACATTCAAACAAATTCTAGTTTAGGATTTCCACAATTACAACTCACAGATGTTTATTGATCTAGATTTTAAGTTTTTTTGAATTATGCCAAATTGTTTTAACTAGTCATGAAATTTGTCCATGAACCCAAAAATGGTTCAGGCCTCTAAGGATTCATTTTGTGACTTATGTTATCATTAAATTAGATAACATTTTTGGATTAATTATGGGCAAAAAAGGAATAGAAATCGTAGCAGCCAAAATAGACGTCAATGAAGTGATTGCTGATTTGAACAAGGCCTATGCAGATGAG
>JAOTZM010000007.1 GCA_029861345.1 Candidatus Nitrosopumilus sp. | reverse complement strand
GATAAAATCAAGAAAAACATTCATGATATTGTAGACAACTATAAAGTCAAACTTGCAACACCTAGTCTTCCAGTATTTGCATGGAAACCAATGCTATTTGTAATTGGAACAATTGCTGCTTTTTATGGTTGGAAGTATTTCAATACAATCTGGTAGTTTAAACTCCCAGAGTTTCAGCCTTACTTAATTCTAAGAATACTTTGTCTCCAACTGCAAGACCCATATCTTTGTATTCATGCATTTCAAGTTTTAATTGAGTAATACCTCCTTGCATGCCCATGCCCCCCATTCCAGATATCATCTTGTTGAGATCTTTCATCATGTCATTCATGTTTGTAAATCCCATAACCTTTGGACTACCAAATGGAGACGGTGGATTTTGGGTTCCTTCTTTAAGATCTTTTATTGAAGATAATGAGACTAACACATAGGGTGCCCCATCAGGTGCTGCATCAATACTTCGTACTACAAATTCTTTCTTCATATCTGAAATAACTATCTCTATCCATATAATTTTAATTTTAAGGTGAATTTATCCCAATATCATTAGGTTTGAAGATTTAATTACAATTTTCAGTATTTTGAATCATTGCCTGAAGATTTAAAGACACGATTACAGTACTATGGAATTTCACCATGGGAAATCGAAGTTCTATATGGATTTCTAAACTCACATTTTACGATCATTCAGGATGAAATTGAGCCAAACGATAAGGATTTTGTAAGTTATTTGGACATGGAAATTCCGCTTGCATTTAACGAAGCATTTTTCCAATGGTTTGATTTCAAACGTTGGGAAAAAATCAAAGATATTTTCAAGGAGATGAAACGAAGAAGAGGTAGCGGAAATGCCATAAAAATTAAAATCAACTTTTCTGGAAATCCAAGAATTATTTTCATTATAGACATAGAAGATAAACAATGGTTCGATAATGCCATAGAGAAGATTGATTTTGTTTTAGAACTGTTGCCATATCATCTGGATCCTCAAAAGATACCATCAGAAATTTCAGAAATTATGTATAAATTCGATTCAGAATCAATCAGATGGCGTCTTGACACAGCATCATCTGAAAATAAAAAATATACTTTCAGAGGAGATTCCTGGAAAGAGATTACTTGAGATCTTTTTGCAATGGTTCCAACAATTCATGGAGTTCTTTATATTTTGATTCTAGAAATTCTAAAGCATCATCTAACTTTTTTGATTTCCCATACTTGTAACGAATTAGTTCACGATGATGCCAGTATGTTTTGCCTTCATCAACTGAAAGAGTTGTAAAATAATCTGTTCCTTTCAAGTTATCAGGAAGTTTTACATCATGAGGAAATAGCATCTCTACGATAAACCATTCATCCCCATCAGGATAATCAGAGCCAGTCTCTACATCAAAAAATATATGAAGTAAATCAGATTGCATAAGACCATCATTATTTATGGAAGGATGTTTTACCGGGGATTTTTTAAAATCTAGATTAATTAGTTGAGGCTCAAAGAAACCCCGGATAATTGATTTACGAAATATTGTATTTGCCTCGTTGATGTTCAACAGCAAAATAATCTACAAACCAGTCTATAACTTGTTAGGTACACTCTAAACTTGTAAAGAATCAAGAATTTCTGAAACATCTGTTGTAGGTAATCCATTTTCTGAAATCTTTTGTTTTGTTGGAGGATTCTCCAGATAGTTTGGAATCTTATCGGTAATTCTTGTTTCATAGGGGGAGATAATCTCATTCTGGTAGAATACGCCTGTGGGTATTTTATTTCCCCATTCAAGGGATTTTATCAAGGCCTGAGATAATTTTTCATTAACTTCAGACTCTTCTGCATAATGAACCACAGGATCATAGTGAGTTTCCTCAAGTTTGTAAATTCTTGAATGTCTTTCTATAGATTCTTTAGCCAAATCCACACCCGCATACCAATCCCTTGTATTGATATCATTGTAGGTAGGACATGGTTGTAAAACATCAAGAAAGGATAAACCTTTGTGTTTCACAGCCTTGATTATCAAATCCTTCAGATGTCTAACATCATAAGAGTATCCTCGAGCTACAAATGTGAAGCCACTTGCTACCGCTAAACCAATAGGATTGACATTATAGTTTGTATTTGGTGAAGGAAGAGATTTTGTTTTTTCACCTAGTTTGAGGGTAGGAGATGCTTGACCCTTTGTTAACCCATAAACACCATTATCAAAAATTATGTAGGTCATGTCAACATTTCGTCTTCCAGCTGCAACGAAATGACCGGCTCCAATTCCCAATCCGTCTCCATCACCTCCAACTGCAACTACGGTCATCTCAGGGTTTGCAAGTTTTCCACCCTGAGCAAAAGTGAGAACTCTACCATGCAAAGTATGAACACCGTATGTATTGATGAAGTGAGATGTTTTGCCTGAGCACCCAATACCAGAGAAAATTGTCGCCTTGTCTCTTTTTATCCCCATTTCAGCCAATGCCATTTGTAACGCATTAACAATACCAAAATCACCACAGCCAGGACACCAATCATTATGGACGTCTGTTTTGTAGTCAGCAAGTTTAAGCGCCATGATTTAAAACCTCCCTCGTAGCCGCTTTATTTTCGATAATTTTCTTTAGTGAATCATAAATTTCAGTACTTGTCATTCCTCGTCCAGTGTATTTCAAAATATAGTACTCGATTTCCCTAGATATGTTTTGCTTGAAGATTTTTCCTAGTTGTCCAGAATGATTTGCTTCAATGTCAATTAACGTTGTGGCATTTTTTAGAAGGGATTTTATATATTTGCCTGGGAAAGGATGAAGAAGTTTGATTTGAACAAAGCCAATATCTATCCCTTCTTTTTTCAGCATAGATTGCGCATCAATAATTGGACCTTTAGTAGAGCCCCATGAAATTATTGTATAGTCATGTACACCAAAAGATACTGCCTGTTCATCAGTTGGGATTTTTTGCAATGCTAAATCCATCTTGGACATTCTCTTATCCATCATCTTTATGCGGTTTTCGGAATCTTCGCTGATGTGACCGTACTGATCAGATTCATCCCCAGTATTCCAAAATATGCCATTATCCAAGCCAAGTTTAGATCGCGGAGAGATGCCATCATCAGTGAAGGCAAATCTCTTGTATTCACCCTCAACCTTGTCCAGTAGTTTACCTCTATCTATTGAAATCTTGCTAGTATCAAATTTTTTACATGTAACGACAGAACTAGAAAGAAACTTGTCCATCATGTGAATTACAGGGACCTGATAGAGGTCTGCATAATTAAAGCACTTACCAGTATCATAGAAACTCTCCTCAATATCTCCTGATGCATAAACAATTTTTGGAAAATCACCATGCCCTGCATTTACTGCAAAAAGAAGATCATCCTGTCCATGCCTTGTTGGAAGTCCTGTTGAAGGTCCACTTCTTTGATACAGAGTAATCACCACTGGTACTTCATTAATTCCAGCCCATCCTAATGCTTCAGTCATCAACGCAAAACCTGGACCAGAAGTTGATGTTGATGAACGTGTACCGGTTAATGCAGCACCAATCATCATGCCCATGGCAGAGATTTCATCTTCTGTTTGAATTACCGCAGTAGAACCAGGTCTATCGTTTTGAACTTGTAGTATTTCATTTGATTCCAAATAGACGCTTTCATCAGAAGCAGGAGTAATTGGATAGTAGGATTGAAATCTACAACCACATACCATTTTTCCTATTGAAGTCCCATAATGACCCTGAACAAGAATTGTATCGGATTGTTTTTTTGTTCCAGTTAAACTATGTTCAAAGTTTGCAAATTTTGCAGAAGCATAATTATAAGAATAGTTTGCTGCTTGTTTGTTTATTTTTGCAATTTGAGGTTTTTTTGAAAATATTGCATCAATTGAATTAAGCAGAGAATCAGGAGGCATCTTGATTAATCCTAAAGATAATGAAACAGCAATTACATTATACATTCTGACTAGACCACGTAATTTGGGATTGTCAACATCTTGAGAGAGATTTTCCAGAAGATCCTTAAATGAGACAGGATAAAGATGGATGCCTTTCTCTTTAGCAAGTTCAAGAACTCCTGCTATGGTAAAGGGTTTATTTTTTGATTTGAGAAATTTGTGTAATCGTTCTTTGAATTGAGAATCAAGCGTACGAACTCTATCAGTATCAACATTTTCCAATTCAGAATCATAAATAATTCCGCCATTTGGAGAAACCTCATCAAAATGACGAAAAATTGTCTCAGCATCAAATGATGCCATTAATGTTACATCATTGACATTAGAATGGATATTTTCATCTGAAACTCTAACTGCAAAATAACTGTGTTCTCCTTTAATGTTTGAATAAAATTCTCTTTTACCAAATATTTGATACCCTATTGTTGCACATACTTGTGAGAAGATGTTTGCTCCAGATTCAACACCACTGCCTTGTGGACCACCAATTAACCAAGAAAAATCAACAGAATTCACAGACATTTACTTACTTCCTAAAATTTAATAGTATAAGGGTTGGTTTTTCCTAACCACCAGTAGCAGCATCAAACAAAGCACATTCACATTTATCACGTTCACCACAATAAGGACACACACAAACACATTTTTCTATGGAATTCCCACACTCTATACAAATAGCAAACTCCTCTTCTTCAACTTCTGAAGACATAAGAAATTTACAAAGAAACCGTATAAATGGTTTGAGATAAATCTCAAGACTAATGAAGAAGAAAGTATTTCTTACAAGAAGAATTCATAGTTTTGCATTACAGGAGTTAAAAAAACGATATCAGATTGAAGTACATTCTGGAAAAATTCCTATTCCTCAAACAAAACTTCGATCAAAAATAAAAGAGATAGACGGGTTAATCTGTTTTCCATATGATAAAATCAATAAAGAAACCATGGAATTTGCTAAGAATCTAAAAGTGATTAGTACCTATAGTGTAGGCTTTGATCATATAGATGTTGAATATGCTAAGAAAAAGAAAATTCGTGTAGGATATACACCAGGGATATTGACAAATGCAACAGCTGATCTTACATTTTCATTATTGCTTGACCTATTAAGAAGAGTTTCAGAGGGAGACAGAATCATTCGAGATGGTAAATGGAAAGTCATCTATGGAGCTTTTGATTATGTAGGATTGGATCTTCAGGAAAAAACTCTTGGCATTTTAGGTTTAGGTAGAATTGGAGAAACTCTTGCCAAAAGAGCAAAGGCATTTGATATGAAGTTAACATACCACAACAGAAAACATATTTCTAAAACTCGAGAAAAAATATTAGGAATAAAATATGTCTCATTTGAAGAATTAATCACTAAAAGTGACATCGTTTCTATTCATGTGCCACACAATAAAGAAACGAATCACATGTTTGATATGAAAATTTTTAGAAAAATGAAAAAATCAGCATTTTTGATAAATACATCAAGAGGAAAGGTAATTAATGAAAGAGATTTGGTAATGGCGTTAAAGAAAAAAATTATTGCAGGTGCAGGATTAGATGTGTTTGAAACCGAGCCAATTGGTAAAAAAAATCCATTAGTAAAAATCCAAAATGTTGTACTTGCACCACATATAGGAAGCTCAACAAAAGAGACCAGAACCAGAATGGCAGAAATTACTATAAAAAATTTGAACTGTGGGATGAACGGAAAAAAACCGATCTACTCTGTTGGATACTAACTTTCACGCTTGGGTTACAACCCTAAAATATGCGCAGTTTTTATATCTAAATTGTGAAATAGTTTCAGATTGAAAAAATTCAAACATACTAATGAAGAATTAGAATTAGCTAAACTACAATCTGAAAAAGAGAAGAAGAAAAAAGAATCTGAAGAGTAATATTTTTTCTCCTTGTCTTTTTCAGACAAGGTTTTTTTTAAAACTGAATTTTAGAAGAATATTTTTGTCGTAATTCATCATAGATTTTTTTTCTGTTGTAAATTAGCTTTTTAGATTCATCATACATTTTTGTAAAAAATGCTGCTAAAACACGCTCCCCATTTTTATTATAAAATCTCACACTAAAGCTAGTACGTTCAGGTTTATCTTCCTGGACAAACTCTGCGGATTTTATCAATTCTGAATCAACATGCATGTGTGCTGGGCCGTCATTATCACCAATAGTAATCCACTTTTCTTTTTGTCGGATACTAAGAGAGTTGCTTCTAATTTCACTTACTGCGCCATCATTTTTTACGATAAACAAGATATCATCGATTTTGATTAAATTAGATAACAACTCTAAGAGCAACAATAAGTATGGGCATTAAAAATATTTTAATTTTTAGAATTTTTTCATATCAATTTGGACAAAATCATCGGTATCTCCATGAATACAATCAGTTCCAACTGCTTTGACAGGTGAAAAACTAATTTTTCCTTCATGAATTTTTCCTTCGTTTTGGAGGATTCCTATTTTACCTAATACAATTTGTTTATGTTTTTCACAAGTGACTCCAACCATATATTCATCATTATCTGCAATAACAGATACAATAAATTCAGGGGGATTGATACATTGTTTTCCTTCTTCCATTACTGAACATTTGTCAGGCAACATGGTTTGATTTTGAGTTTTATTAGATATTAATCTTGATTGTCACATATTCAATTTAATATCAACTAAAATGAAATAATATTGAAACATATTGGCACATAATTTTGATGTGATAATTATTGGAGGAGGTATTCTTGGAACTTCGATATCATATTTCCTATCATTTTTAAACAAATCAAAAAAGATAGCAGTAGTAGAGCAAGCTCATAGCGTTGCATTTCACACAAGTGGGAGAAATACAGGAAAGGTTCATGCACCATATTTGTATAATCCTGAGAAGAAAAAGTTGTTTGCAAAAGCAGCATTTCATGGATTTGGAATGTGGGAAGAATACGCCAAATTAAGAGATTTGCCGTTTAAAAAAGATGGGGTAATCGAGGTTGCCTTGGACAAAAAAGGCATTAAGGTACTTGAAAAATATCTAAAATGGGGAAAACAAAATGGACTTGGTAACAAAGACATTGAGTTGATGGACAAAACAGAGTTAAAAAAAATAGAACCTGAAATAAATTGTGAAGCTGCTCTGTATGTGTACAGAGATGGCTCAGTAGATTATTCAACATTCACCAGGTCAATTATGAAAGACAGTAAACAAAATGGTACAAAATTTCTTTTAGATACCAAGGTAACTAAGATAAAAAAAGAAAATGATAGGTGGACAATAACATTAAATAATGAACATAAAATTTTTGCAAAATTTCTAATAAATGCAGCAGGAGGGGAAGCCGTAGATATTGCACATAATGCAGGAGTAGCAGAAAAAGTTACAGATGTACATTTCAGAGGAGAGTATTGGAAAGTTCCAAAAGAATACTCCAACCTAACAAAAACAAGCGTATATTCTGTTCCGGAATTTCCTGACTATCCATTTCTAGATCCTCATTGGATTATTAGGGTAGATGGAAGTTGTGAGATTGGACCAAATGCTGTTCCAGTGTTTAGTCCATATGGATACAACAAAACAGAAAATATCAAAGAATTCATTCCTAAGGTGCTTGAAATGCTTGGATCAGGAGCTAGAAAAGCAATTTTTGATAAGCAATTTCAACAACTTGCGATGAATGAAATACAATCATCAATGTCAAAATCTGCAATGATTGACAGAGTAAAAAGATTCTTGCCAAAGATAGATGCAGATAAAATTACTGAGAAAGGAACTGCAGGAATAAGATCATCAGTTATTGATGAAAATGGAAAGTTTGTTCCAGATGTTATTTTAGTTGATGATGAAACATCATTTCATGTTTTGAATTATAATTCGCCTGGGGCTACAGGGGCATTACCATTCTCAGCTCATATTGTAAAGCATCTAAATAAAACAGGATTATTTAATAGTGAAGATTTGAATGTACAATGTGGTCCATGGAAATTCAATGAAATTATAGAAAATTTACAAGAATAATTAAGGTATGGAAATAATTTGTAAGATTACATTAATTTCTCAACTAATGTTTGGTCAAAAAATTTCAGAAAATAAAACAATATAGTTTCTTACCGCAATTGGGATTGTTTTGATTACACATCATTGTTCTAAGGAATTGGTTTTTTTGAAGATGTAAATCTATATAATATTTCAATATAAAATTAAATATTCATATAGTTTATTATCCAATTATCTAATTATATTATATATTTTTTAAGGTTTACTTAAATATTTTTTTGACATATTTTTTTCATGGAAACTGCTTACGTTTTGGTTAATTGTGATCTTGGGTCTGAAGTAGATGTTATTGAAGGACTAAAACACATTGATTCAGTCAAAGAGGTCCATGGAACATTTGGAGCATATGACATAATCGCAAAGATAGAGAATCCAGAAAAAGATAAGCTTAGAGAAACCATTACTTGGAACATAAGAAAACTTGAACACGTTCGCTCAACTCTTACCCTGATGGGAATTCAAGGGCAAAATTAGGAGGAAAGATGTCAAAAGCCTATGTTCTAATTGTAAATGACACTGGAACAGAAGATTCTGTAATTTCTAATTTAAATAGAATTCCAAGTGTCACTAATGCATTTGGCACGTTTGGAACATACGACATTTTAACTAAACTAGAATCACCTAGTGAACAAGTTATTCAAAATGATATTTCAAATGGAATAAGAAAAATTTCAAACATTAGATCAACTCTAACATTACTAGTTGATAAAAAACTAGGCATCTCAAAAACAAATGAAATTGAACAAGAAGTATTAGATACTCATATGACCCAAGCTTTTGTTACTATTCATTGTTCAAAGTCCGATGAATCAAGGGTGATGAAAAACTTGGAAGAAATTCCTGAAGTTATAGAGGCTGATGTTTTGATCGGACACTATGAGATAATTTGTAAGATTGCAGCACCTACATATAATGACATTTCTGAAATGGTTAGCAAAAAAATAAGAAAAATACCAGGAATAAAATCTACTATTACAATTAATGTAATAAATAACCAAGAATTCAATAGATGATTGTTTACTAGGTAAAGGCTAATCCTTTAGTGGTTTTTTAAAATTTTTTCATCTTGATCCTTAGTATCTTAGGTAAAGATGATAACTTGATTTGAAGCCCCTGAAATGATTTTGAATTATTCTAAGAGTATTTCATATGTTTACAACATCCTCAACATATTTAGTCAGAATTAGATGAGTATAAGAATTTTTTCTATTATACATTAAATTCATATGCAATTTTCTCATATTCTTAAATATTTGTAAAGTTATCATATTGTATGGTTATTGATGACAAAGATACCAAAATTCTAAAACATCTTCTAATTGATGCAAGACAATCTTCAAGGCAACTAGCTCATAGGTTAGGAGTATCTACAGTTACTATGATTTCCAGATTAAGAAAACTCGAAGAAAAAAAGATCATTCAGGGTTATTCTGTTCGTCTAGATCATGAATTACTTGGATATGAAATCACTGCAATAATTGAAATCAAAACGACTAAAGGAAAAATGTTAGAAATTGAAAATAAGATTGCAAAACAAGACAATGTAATTGCAGTTTATGACATAACAGGAGATACAGATACAATAGTAATTGCAAAATTTAAAGATAGAAGATCTTTGAGTATTTTTGTAAAAAATTTATCAGCTATTCCTAATGTAGAAACCACTGTAACTCATATTGTATTGAATACCGTAAAAGAAGACGATAGATTAATCTGAGAATAACGGTATTTTGTTTTGGTGATATTTACTAGTAATTTGATTTTTTTCTTCAATACATCATATCTTCTGATTAAAACACAAGGTCATATTTTTTGGGTTGATCTAACTCAAATTTTTTGGTAAGTGTTTTTGGGTTACTCATCTTTCATTCTCATAAGTATTTGATCACAAATTTTACGCATTTGGGAGTCTGATCCTACACTAGAAATTTTTACAATATCAGTAGTTGTTACAATTCCAATAATTTGCTCATTTTCTCTAACGGGTAGTTTATGAATCCCCTTTTCCTTCATCATTTCTGAAGCATCCCATATTGTTGCTTCAGGATCGATTGTAATTAATGGTGAGGACATTACTTCAGAGATCTCAGTGAATAATGGTCTTCCTTCAGCTGCAACTTTTGTTACAAAATCTCTTTCAGTTACAATTCCTAATGGTTTATTGTCATCTGTAACAATCACACATCCAACCTTTGATTTTCTCATGTTTTGTGCAGAGTCTTGTAAGGATGTAGATTTCTCAACAGTTACCACATTTTTACTCATTATTTGATTTACAAAGGTACTATTCATGTTTTTTTGTCACTTTTCAGTTATATGAGATAAATTCTAAATTATCATGATTGAAAATCAACTAAGGTAATCATTGTAGTCTTTAAAATTCAAAATGATTTGCGTTAGAGTGTGAAGATCAAAACTAAGAAAATTCTGGTCCCACTTGATGGGTCAAAAAATTCAATTCGGGGTTTAGATATGGCCATTCATATTGCCAGACAATCTCATGGAACAATTACTGCTTTGGCAGTAAAATCTGTGCCAGGAATATATGCAATTCATCCCCTTGGATTCTTAGATTTTAGTTCTATGGCCGAAGTTAAAAAATTTCTTAATGAAGCAAAAGTTCGTGCTGCTAAAAACGGAATTCAATTAACTACAAAGGCTCTTGCAGGAGATCCTGGATATGATATTGCAAAATATGCAAACAACAAAAAAAACGGCATTGATTTGGTAGTAGTTGGGGCTCGTGGAAGAAGTTCTGCAAAAGAAATTTTCTTGGGAAGTGTATCAAACTATGTTTTACATAAATCTAAGAAACCAGTCTTAGTGGTAAAATGAAATCATCCAGCTAGGACATTAACGATATCAGATTTTGTTATTATTCCCACCAATTTTGACTTTCTAACAACTGGGAGTCCACTGATATCGTGTTTGATCATAAGGGTTATGGCTAACTTAACGTCTTCATCTTCATCAACTGTAATGGGATTAGAGGACATTATGTCTGTAGCATGAAATGGAAAAAGATAGCTCATTTGATTTGAATGAATCTCTTCGAGTCCTTTTTTGAATTTGTATTCTTTAACTTCTTTAGGATCTGCGGATTCTGCAATCCATTGTGGTATTTTTGCAGGAACAAAATCTCTAAAGGTGATTATTCCTATTGGTCTCTGATTTCTTTTTACAATAACTCTTGATATCCCATATCTTATCAGTAGACTCTCAATATGCAATATAGGATCACTTGGGGCAGCCGTAATCAGATCTCTCTTCATAATCTTAGAAACTTTGAGCGGGAATGACTCCTTTGTAAGAAAAATTCCAACTAGATCTGTTTCAGTTACAATTCCCCCTAGAGTTTTATCCTTGTTTAGAATGATTACTAGACTAATTCTGTGTTTCTTCATCATTTTTGCACAGTCTTGAACGGAATGATCTTTGGTTAGTGTGAATAATTTTTTTGGTTTGAAATGTTCTGCTTTGACGGATCCTATTGGTTTTGTTCCTAATTGATAAATTTTTTTCGCAATATCTTTTTCAGTAATTACTCCAAGGGGTTTTTTTTTGTCTACAACTATTACTCGCTTTATCTTATGCTCTAGTAAAACCTCTCTGGTTTTTAGAAGTGTCGTACTTGGACTTACGGTAATTGGTTTTCGAATTAATACAGATAATTTTGAATTTTTTGCATCCATTCTAAGTCTATTGGATAATTTGTTAAATATATCGTCAAAAATATCACCGCTGAAAATCATGTTTGGTAATTATTGTGTTGGTTTTTAATTCAAGTATACACAGGTTTTTCATGACAAATAACTATCCCTTGTATGTGAGCAATCTATTATGTAGCGATTCCTCAAATAATTCATACAAAAAACTAGACGGAGAAATTACAAAATACAAGAATAATCCTCAAAGAGAGAATTTCAGTAAAAAGGAGGAGCAGTAATGCTATTTCAGAACATTCTCGTTCCTTTTGATTTATCTAGTCCATCCACCCACGCCTTTAAGGTAGCACTAGATGTAGCACAAAAATATGACTCAAAAATTACCCTCATAACTTGTGTAGAGGGAGATGCGTGGCATCATAAATTTTATGATGCACGAGCTGATTTTGAATTGTTAAAAAAACAAAGCAAAGTAGCAAAAAAGCATATGGAGAACCTAGAGGATATGGCAACCAAGGTTGGAGTGAGTATAAAATTACAAATTTTAAAATCTACTTCCGTTGTCAACGACATCATAAAATTTTCAAAATCTAGGAAGATTGATTTGATTGTTATGAGTTCTCATGGAAGAACAGGTCTTGACAAATTAATTCTTGGAAGCGTTGCAAATGGCGTAGTTCAGAGAACCAGGTGTCCTGTGCTTTTAATAAAATGAGATGAGGTTTAACTGATCTCAATTATAGGAAGTGGTTTTGTTGGGTCATCCATTGCTTTTCTTTGTGCTTCTAATGCCCTAGATGATATTGTTTTATTAAATCGTACTAAAAGTAAGGCAATTGGAGAAGCTCTAGATATTTCAAATGCAATTCCACAAAATTCAGATATTACAATTAGTGGAACCGATGATTATTCAAAAATAACTAGTTCTGAAATGATTGTAATAACTGCAAGTACAGGGATTTATTTGAAAAATAGAAACGAAGTGATTGATGCTCAAGTTAAAATGATTAAAGAAATAGGAGGGAAAATTAAAGCAAATTGTTCATCACCAAGAATTTTGATAATTTCAAATCCTGTAGATATCTTAACATATTTTTTTCAAAAGGAAACTGATTTTCCACGAAGTAATATAATAGGTATTGCTTCCAGTTTGGATTCAAGCAGATTTCGATATTTCCTTTCAAAAAAAATCGGAATTAAAAATTCTGAAATATCTGATGCTTATGTCTTAGGAGAACATGGAGATTCTATGGTTCCAATTTTTTCAAAAACAAAAATCAATGGAGAAAATCTTCTTGAGAAAATTGATTCAAAGCAAAAAGAAGAGATTACAGCAGAGACTCGAGATTATTGGAAATCCTTGAGAAATTACAAAAGCAGATCACAGTTTGGGATTGCAAAAAATACCTATGATGTAATTGAATCAATTACTAATAATCAGGCACTGTCTTTTCCAGCATCTATTTTACTGAAGGGAGAATTTGGTGAAAAAGACGTTTGTATTGGAGTTCCCATAAATATTACATCTAAGGGAGTTATGGAAATTCAAGATATTAAATTTGATGAATCTGAACAGGAGTTATTTAAAAAATCAGCACAAACCATTCGTAATAACATTCAATCTACCCAAATTATCTAACTAGATACAGATACTTTTTGAAAATGTCTATGATTTTAAACCAAATATAGGATAATTTTTCTTTAATTTAACTACAGGCAAGTATGGAAAACCATGTTGGAAAACATCTGTAAACTGAGTAGGTCCTCCTTTATGGCCTGAATACTTTATGAATGGTTTAGAAGGTTCCTGATCTAGCTCAACATAATAGAAACAATGCACAGTCTCATCTAATTCTATTACTGCCATGTAACCTACAATCCATTTTTTTCCTTGTGGAAAACACAATAGAGTTATCTTTGGAGCATCTGGCCACTCTGGATCATATGTAAGTCTGGCAAGGTTTCCCAAATCTAGCACTCTTGAAGTTTTGAATTTATCGATAATTTTTTTTGGAGAAGTTATGGGAAAAGGCAGGGATTCTAAATGAATTATTGGAGCAAAATTAGAAGTGGAGTCTATAGAATTAACAACACGAGCAGTCTCATTACCACTTTTTGGATCATATTCGATGTATCTTCCCTTTTCATAGTCAGTATAAAATGCAAGGATTGAGTTTGACAAAACTAGTCTACTGGAAAGTACCATTTTTCCATTTAGTTTATGAGCATAAACTCTCAAAGGATATTCTCTAAATGCACACACAAAACGTGCAAAATCCAAAAAACTTGCAGCCTCAATGAAATGAAGTTGGACCAATTCAGATGTTTCTTTAAATTTAAACTAAATTAGGTTTACCATATCCTAAAGATAATTAGCTAAAATAAGAAAAGATTTGAAGAGGATTTAGAAAAATTTTAGATAGAAAACAAAAATAACTCATTCTTGAAAATAGAAAACATCATATTTTTTGTGGAGAGATCTTACAAGTTCCCGACATTTTTTCCAAAACTGTTTGTATTCTTGGTCCGTCATTGATCTGCCATATTTTGAATAGAACCATCCAACAAAATGATCTTCTAAATTTCCAAAAACAAAACCAAGATGAAAATCCTCAGAAATTTTTACATTAAAATCCTGCTTA
Organism: Candidatus Nitrosopumilus sp.; assembly: GCA_029861345.1. GTDB lineage: Archaea > Thermoproteota > Nitrososphaeria > Nitrososphaerales > Nitrosopumilaceae > Nitrosopumilus. The sequence continues at coordinate 14,132 of JAOTZM010000007.1, read as the reverse complement.
GGTTGTAATTCGTTCCATCTAGCAGACAGACCTTCAAAAGATTCTTGTGTTCTTTCAATCAATTGTTCCAGATAATCTATTGATTTTTTTTCTAGTTCCATTAAATCACTTTACTATCAGTACAGGTTTCTTTGATTTGTGTAGTACATAGTTTGATGTACTGCCTAAGAAAATCTCTTTTGCAGCACCCATTCCTCTTGAACCAATTACAATAAGATCAAAGTTTTTTTTCTCAGCAATATCAACAATTCTTTGGTCTTCATTTCCATAAGATACTCTATCAAAAAATAAAATCCCTTTTTGTGCGGACTTTAATTTAGCTTTTTTCATGATTTTTTGTGCGTTATCTAAGAGAATTTTCTCCAGTGGAGTAATAGAATCACTAGTTCTAGGTTTAGCAATTCCTAATACATATAGACCAGTAATAGTTGCGTGACACTGTCTTGCCATATGTATGGCAACATCAAGGCCTCGAAAAGAATTAGAAGAACCATCAAGTGGAACAAGGATTTTCTTGATTTTGATTGCCATGAGTAAAAACACGCTAATTTTCAATTTAAAGTCGATTGAGATTATCTAGTATGATTTTCAGATTTGATATTCTAGAAGACTATCAAATATCGAATCGACACAGTAAATTTGTAAAATGGATAACGCAAAAAGTATGACTATTGCAGATATAATGACTAAATCGGTAATATCTGTCGATGCATCAATTACAGTAAATGAAGCTGCAAAAATGATGGAAGATTCAAAAGTCGGAGCAGTTATTGTCATGGAAAGCAATACACCTGTGGGAATTGTGACTGACCGAGACTTTGCAGTCAAGATTGTTGCTCATGCGTATCAAATAACCACGCCTGTAAAACAAATTATGTCATCTCCATTATTCTCAATAAATTCAGACGAATCTGTTAGAACTGCAGCTGATTTAATGCATGATAGAGGAATAAGGAAATTACCAGTTATTGATAACGAAAAGGTAGTCGGAATGATTACTGCAACTGACCTTGTTAACTTGCTGGCAGTTTGTGTTGAAGAAGATATGAGAGACATGTATTTTCATTCAGTTGCAAAAATTTTTGCAAATTACAGTCCATATAATTAGTCACTGCTATGGTAGCACCAATATTAATTCTAGTGATAATACCAATTTTTCTTGGAATTGTGTCAGTATCACCATTTGATCAACCAGAAGAATTCAATGAGGAGAAAATTTCAGAAGAACCTGATCTTAGTATTTTATATTTTATGTTAATTGGAATTTGGATAATACTTTTGATGAGAATTTTACTTCAAATAAAAAAAGGTACTTTCAAGATTACTCATAGATACTAATATCACAACATTAAGCTGAAAAAATGTCAGGTTTTAAAAAAATCAATTGCCAGAAAGATTTGAATTTTTTCTAATTAATAGTCCTTATTGTCATTTGTAATAGGGGTTAAGCAATTCATCCCAAGGATTGACTAGTACATCGTATTCATATTCACAGTTTGATGCTCGCTCTTCAGGCAACCATTTTTTATCTATCAAATTTTGATTATATTCTGGTGTATGGCCATAAGCATAACATGAAATATTATAGAATCTTTGAATGTTTAAATTACGAGTATCCCAATAAATTTGTTCATACTGATTCTGTGTCTGGATAAAAACCTAGATGAATTGGACATTCGTGAATTCATCATGTAATTGGATTAGTTTAACATACACATTTGACAGTTTTTTTTCAATACCAAATTTTTGACACACGCAGAATACATAATGTGTAGGATATAGGTTTAAACTAGATTAATGGCGCCGGGAGGGAGATTTGAACTCCCGTTCCCTTGCGAGAACGCGCTTTATGGTAAATCATTTCCAGGCGCGCGCCCTACCAGGCTAGGCGACCCCGGCACAGTCTTACGACAAAACTAATCGGGAAAATTTGATTATATATTGTGTTACTTGAGAATTCCAAGACTACTTCCAAATTGTAACAGTAGTTGATCTTTCCACTTTATTTCCTTGTAGGTCTAACCCCTTAACAGATATTTTGTAGAGGCCCTCCAAGGCAGTATCACCACCATCTTTTATCTGATCCCATGAAAATTCGATTTCATTACCTGGGTCTAGTTTAGGAATTATTTGTACAGCAGGCGAATACATCAATATTCCAGACAATCCAGTAATCCTAAGACCATCAGAGGCATCAGAAAAAATCAATGGGACAGTGCCCGAATTTACAATTCGAATTTTTATCTCTTCACCTTTTTTGAAATCAAACTTTTCTGTAACTATAGAAATTGAAGGACCATCCACAAAAACTAGTTGGCTGGTACTTTTTACATCAAGCAAATAAATACCAAATGCTAGTCCAGAAATTATGCCAATGCCAATAAAAATTACAAGGCTTTTTGCTAACAATTTTTCTAAAATAATTTCTTGATTTTTAATCTTTTGGAGGAGTTGGTTTTGTTCTCCATTTTTTCGGATAGGTGTTTGGAGCCATGATGATTCGTTTTGTTTCAAAAGCATATCCTTTGGTGGCATCACGAATTTCTTCTTCGGACATCATTGATTCAGCTAAAGCAACCGCCTCACCTTTTTGTGTATAAATTCCGACAATATCTTCTTTCTTTAGATTTGAGGAGATTTTCAGAATCCCAGGAATTGCAAGTTGTGCACCATGGCACATGGCATCTACTGCAGAATCACGAATTATTACTGACTTTAACTCGCTAAATGCATATTCAACAGGCTTGATCATCTTCATTAATTTGCTGTCATCTTTTTTCTCTTCCCATAATGCAAATGCATCTGCAAGTTCATGTAGAGTTACCAGACCATCAGTCTCACGGAATTGATCTACTCTGGTTCGTCTAAGCTCTATCATTGTTGCGCCAGGTCCGAGAATCTCTCCTAAATCATAGTATAATTTTCGGATATAGGTCCCTGCTTCACATAAAATTCGGGTCAAGAGTAATCTTTCTTTTTGTTCTAACACTTCAAATTCATAGATGGTTCTAGTTCTTGTTTGCCTCACTACAGCAGAACGTTGTGGGGGTTTTTGAAAAATTTCCCCTCTAAACAAATCAATTACTTCATCAAGCTTTTCTTTAGATGGAAGAGAATGAACACGTCCTAATGCATGATATTCTTTTGGACCATAAAGTAAAACTCCCAATGCTTTTGTGGCCTCACCAAGACCCAGAGGTAAAACTCCTGAAACTTGGGGATCCAGTGTTCCGCTATGACCAATCTTTGGAAGTTTTAAAATTCGTTTTGTCCAAGCCACAGTTTCATGACTTGTAGGGCCTGGAGGCTTATCCAAAATAATAATACCGTAATTTAGTAATTGTTCAATTGTTCTTTTATCATAATATGTCCCGTATGCCTCATCAGTGATATCCTGATCAATCTCAATGAGATTTTCAAGTTGCTTTAGAGTCATTGTAATTTTCTCACAGTTTCTTTTGCAATATCTATTACTTGTTTTGCTGTTAGATTATCTGTATTAATTATTACATCAAATACAGATTTATCATCCCCAAAATCAAAATTGTATAACTTTTTGTAAAGTGCTTTATTCTTATTAAATCGCTCTTTTGTAATTTCATAAGCCTCTTGAGGGCTCATGTTGTCTCGGGATTGCATCCTCTCAGTACTGCTCTCATGAGAGCCGTCAAGCCAAATTTTAATTCCATCATTAATTAGCCATGGTAAGGTATAACTTGTAATTACCATTCCACCCTGGTTGAAAAGTCTAATTAATTTTTCATCTAATGTTTTATCAAATTCAGAGTTTTGTTCTCGTTGATTAAGAAACTTCATTCCATCATCTGTATCCCACCAATCATCACCCTCAGAATCAAAACCTTGCTCCTTTGCCATTTTCTTTAGTACATCTCCTCCACTAAGATACTGTAATTGAAATTCTTCAGCTAATCCTTTAGCGACAGTTGTTTTTCCTACTGCAGGAGGGCCAGAAATAACAATGGATTTTGTCAACCTAAGTCCATGGAGGTTTTTGTTAGTTTCATAATAATACCACTAAATGCAATAGACGATAGGAAATACCATGCCCAAAGAAATAGCGCATTTTCATCGGGACAAACATTTTCTGGATCTGCTGCTTGCTCTGCAGTACACGTTAGTTGAAAGAAATCTCCTGGAATTACATTTAGTGGAATTGGAGAGATAGCTACAGTGTAAGAGAAAAGTACTGGCAATACAAGATAAAATATCAGGATTAATGGTACAAAGGTGATCATCATAGGCCTCATATTCATCTGCATCATCTCCATTGACATTTTGTTCATGTATGATGATTTTTTATTTAGTTCAGCTGTTTTTGCTTGATCCTTTGCTCTCATTGCAGCCATTCTTTCTTTTTGAAATGAACGAGTTTCCTTCATTATTCGTTTTAGCTTTACTTGATCAACCATTTTTTTTCTAACTATAGCATTAAACAGATTAAGAACAATACCAAATCCAGTAACTGCAAACATTGAAAGAATCAATCCCTTGATTATTGGATCATCGCTTCCCAAAGCATGTGTATCTCCTGGAAGGAAATCAAATTGAAGTGGTATTGAGTCGATGAAAAGTAGAATAAAGTTAAAATCCATTTTTTACAGTCCTATTGCATTAATTATTTTGTTTGCTACTTCATCAATCTTTCCTTCACGATTAAGAACAAGTTTAACTGGAGAGCCAGTGATTACCATACAGGATGCAATTATTCCTGATTGAGCATCCAATTCTTTTTTAATATTGGTAAGAGTCACTTTATCTCTATGTCTAGTAGTATCAGACATTCTTCTATTGTAGATTTCTTCTGGTTTTGCAGAGACTGAGACAAAGTTTGTGGGTTTAATAATTTTTAAGACATGTTCAGGCAATCCAGGATAGTAGCCCTCTGGAGAGTTGATAAAAGCATGAGTATCAACTATTATAACATCTTCATTTTGCATGGCAATTTTTTCTGCAGCAACCTTCTGAAGATTTTGTTGCTCTGATACAGGCAATTTTCTGAGTTCATCTCTATCTTTCAGACCACTTTCTTGGGCCACCTCAAACATCAAAGTTCCAAAACTTAGCACACTAACACTTTTTTTATGATCTTTTATGATTTCAGCCATTTTTAATAATAGAGTTGTTTTTCCAACACCTGGTATTCCTACCATTACAACTTTCTTATTTTCTACCAAGTAAAGCACCCAAACGCGGCATGACGACTTCTACCTGCTCTCTAACTAACTGTGTATAATAGTTTATGAGAATATCTACCATAAGTAAAACTCCTATTCCAGAACCAAATACGCCAAGAACATCAGATACACCTGCCAAGAGACCTAAAATCATAGAGCCAATAATAGTAACTGATGGAATATACTTGTTCAGTAATGCCTCTACTGGTTTATTTGATCTTCTAAATCCAGGAATTTGTACATCTGCATCAAGCAAATTCTGAGCTGCGCTCTTTGGCGATAAACCTCCAAGCTCCACCCATAGTTTACCAAATACAACTACAATTCCAATCATAAACAGAACATAACCTACTGCGCGCATAGGATCCAAAGCTGCAACATCCAAACCTCGAGGAGGAGTGATGTAGTAGATGATTCCGCCTATTGGAGTAGACGGACTTGTCGGGTCAAACTGCGCTATAAAATTCATAAAGAAATTATTGTTCCGCGGGTTCATGTTTGCCCACAGCATCTGGAAGATGAAAACGGCATTTGCAGTCAGAGCTGATGCCAAAATTACGGGAATGTTAGAGACATACATCATTTTAATTGGATAGACAGCAGAAAAGCCTCGGTATTTTGTAGAGACAATTGGGATCTCAATTTTCATTCCTTGAGTAAATACAAGAATTAGCAGTATTCCTGCAGTAAGACACAGCCCAAAGATACTAGGAAGCTGGTTTGACCGGAACATGATGTTTGAAACATCGCCATTCATGATGGATTGACCAATGTATGGAATTATTCCAATCGTTCCTCCATCTCCCGCAGGCAACGGGCTAAACATGCTCCAAAGAATCTGTTGGGCAACACCGGCCATAATGAACAAGCTGATGCCACTACCAAGGCCCCAGCCCTTTTGGATTGTCTCATCTAGGAACATGATAATTATTGATGCAGCCATGAGCTGGCCAATCATCACATACAAAACGGATGGTTCAGAAACCCCAGGTCCATAAACTGCAATAGCATATACAATAGATTCAGCAATAATTACAACATACGTTACCAACTTGGTTGCTGTCTGAAATATTCCTCTCTCTTCGGGTTTCTTGAAATCAAACTTTAGAATTTCTGAACCTCTCAATAATTGCATCAAAAGTCCAGCCGTTACAATCGGTCCTATTCCTAACTCGACTAGGGTACCTTGTTGTGATGCAAAAATAACTCTAGCAAATGCTAGAAAGTCAAACTGAGGGGCAGTCGCTCCAAACAAGGGTGTTTGGCCCATTACCATGTAGATAAGTAGCATAACTCCACACCACAGCAAACGGGTTTGAAGAGGAATCTTCTTTTTGGGTTTTGGTACCTGAGGAAGATAAGGTTCTACTTTAAAGACGATCTTTCGAATAGTAGCGGTGACGGTACCCTCAACCATTATCAGATAACACCTCTCCCCCAACAGCCTTTAATTTCTCTTCAGCAGATGCTGTAAATCTTTGTACTTTGACGGAATATGCATTTGTAAGTTTTCCGCCGCCAAGGAGTTTTTCGTATCCTGCACTTTTCAGGTCTACGATTTTTTTTCCTCCTTCTTCTTTACCGAACTTATTGAACAAGTCATCTAGATCCCGGACGCTAGTCCATTTTTTTGTAATATTTGGGTGAGGTGGTTTAGTAGAATCATGGCCATAATGATCTGGGTCATCTTTTAACATAGTACTGTAGTGGTGCTTCATCATGCCTGTAATACCAAGACCACCCTTGTGACCACTTGCTCGATGTTGACCTACTTGTCCCCATCCCATGTGTCGTCCTCCTCTAAGTCGCCTAGTTTTTTTCAATCTTGTTGCCATGTTACATCATATTCCTAACCAAAGTACCAAGATCCTTGTTTTGACCCAGGACACCTTTTTGTCCATATAGTCTCTTGGTGCTTCTCTTGAATCCATATCTTGGAGGTGCCAGAGCAAACCAAGGTTTTAGAGGTTTTAATTTAGATAAAGTTGCTTTTCCTTCACTCAATGCTGCTGCTAGTTCATCAGAACTTGCAAATCCTAGTTCCTTTAGATCATCAGCAGTAATTTTTTGATATCCGGACTTTCTTGCTTTCTTGTCAATCAATTCTTTTGCCAAGGCAGTATCAAGTTCAATCCAAGATACGTAGTGCTTTACTTTATTTAGCATTCCCAAAGTATTTTCTTTGGCAGGCAAGATTGTAGCACGATATTTTTTGTCTAACTTTAACAAAGTCATAGTGGTTGTTGCCCAATATGGACAATCGGCTTGGCCTTTAATTCTAACAACAAGATATGCATTTGCCATTTTCATCAACCTTGACTAAATGTCTGTCTTAGACAATCCAATATTGCTTTCGAAGTTGAATTCATTGTAGGAGTAGAGCCTTTTGCAGTAGTCCACGCATCTTTAAGACCAGCTAGTTCCAATAATCGTTTAATTTTACCGCCAGCGACCAGACCTAGTCCTCTAGGGGCTGGAATAATCTCAATTGTAACACTTCCGCCCTTTCCTCTAACCTTGAATGGAATAGAATGCTTTTGATCACATCTGCATTCCCAACTGCCACATCCTAGTTTGATGGGGTTGACATTTAGATAAGCTTGGTTTGTTGCTTTCTCAATAGCAATTCTCATCTGCTTTGATTTTCCCTGACCAATTCCCAGGTATCCGTTTTCATTTCCTGCTGCAACAATTGCTTTGAATCTAGTTGATTGGCCATTTGAGGTCATCTTTTGAATAATTCCTACATCTACAACCTCGCTTTTCAAATCAGGTAATAGTTTCTTAATAATTCCTGATTCCTGAATTCTTAATCCAGTTTCAATAATTTCTTCAAGAGAAGAGATTTCTCCAGATTCGACTTTCTGTCCTAAGATAGTTTTTGGAACCCAGACTTCTTCTACTGGTTCTCGTCTTGGCCTTCTTGGACGGTCACTGCCTCCTTTTGATTGTCCTGGTGGGCCTCGTCCGTATACAGGTGGGCCTCGTCCTTGTGGACCTCGTCCTTGTGGACCCTTGGATTGTGCAGCTTGACTCATTTCTATTTGGCCTCACTATCAATGGCGGATTTTATTTTTGAAATTTCATTTTTAACAGTAAGATGCTCTCCATTAATTCTATCATCAGATGGAAATGTTTCCTCATTGGCAGGCACTTCAACTCCAGCATCAATGACTCCTTTTAGGGCAGCTGCCATTCTTTGGGTATACCTTTTGGTTCCAGTGTAGAGAATGGCATCCTTTGCACCTTGTCCAAGTGCTTTCTTACCTGCCAAGTATCCTGTAAGATAAGCTGCAGGTACGCTCTTTCTAGAGCCCTTCCATCCTTTTTCCAATAAATATCTGGAATGTGCAGATGCAACAACCTTGTCACCTGTCATGCCAGGCTTTAGAATTTGGACTTGGGTATTTTCATTAGTAATATTTACAGTGATGAAATCACGCTTGCCCATCAACATGGTACCACGTTTTTTATAATTGGTCTTCTCCTCCCTAAGTCTCCTCAATATTTTTGAATAGGCCATCTATAGAAACCGAGTTTGAACCTGCTCTTATATACGTTAAGCGCAAATCAGAGCAGCTAACAAAGCCTTCTGAGTATGAAGACGGTTTTCTGCTTCATCCCAAACAACTGATTGAATACCATCAATTACAGATGAGGTTACTTCCTGTTCTCTCTTTGCAGGAAGACAATGCAAAAAGATCGCATCCTTCTTTGCGCTACTCATCAACTTGGAGTTTACTTGGTACTTTGGAAGGAACTTTTTGATTCTTTTGGGATCACTGTTATGAATAGAAGAATAAGTGTCAGTTACTACCACATCAGCGTTCTTGGTTGCAATAAACGGATCTACAGTTAATTCTATTTTAGTAGATTTCTTTGATTCCTTTACAACAGTCTTGTCGGGTTCAAATCCCTTAGGTGTTGCAATTGACATCTCAATTCCAGATAATAAAGCACCATAAATCATAGAGTTACATACGTTGTTTCCATCCCCTACCCAAGCAATCTTTAGTCCCTTGAGTTTTCCCTTTTTCTCTTTGATAGTCATAAAGTCTGCTAAAATTTGACAAGGATGAAAAGAGTCAGAGAGCCCGTTAATTACAGGAACGCTTGCATGTTTTGATAATTTTTCTAGCAATTCATGATTATACACACGTGCCATTATACAATCAGTATATCGCGAAAGAGTTTTTGCAGTATCTTCAACTGATTCCCCGCGAGATAGCTGCATGTCATTTAATGATAAATTAATTGCGTGTCCTCCTAGTTGATACATTCCAGTTTCAAAACTTACACGAGTTCGAGTGGACGGTTTTTGAAATATCATCGTTAATGTTTTACTTTTTAGAATAGGTTTGTTTCCGCCTTTTTTGAGTTCCCTTTTTAGTTTGATGGAATTCTCAATTAATCCTACAAATTCCTTTGGAGACAATTCCGCTAAAGTGAGTAAGTCTTTTGTTTTGAGTTTCATTTCCTAAAGAATCCAAACATACCTCGTTTCTTTTTAGGCTTTTCCTCTTTATCTTGTTTTTGAATTTCATCTTTGGCTTCTTCAATCTCTTCTTCGGTTTCATCCTCGACTTCAACTTCTTCAACTTTTGATTGGCCAGGTTCCAGTCTGCCATCTTTAATCCATTTACGAATCTTATTTCCTAGTTTGATGGCATCATCATCATTTTCAGGTGGAGGAACATCAAATAGATCTGAATAAGTTGCAATGTCATCATCGCTGATTCCTTCAAAGGGATCATCTGGAGTTGGTTCTGGAGTTGGTTCTGGAGTTGGTTCTGGAGTTGGTTCTGGAGTTGGTTCTGGAGTTGGTTCTGGAGTTGGTTCTGGAGTTGGTTCTGGAGTTGGTTCTGGAGTTGGTTCTGGAGTGGGTTCCGGTTCCTCAACTTTCTTTATTTCAACACCTTCTAAGGAACCAAATACAGTTTCCAGAAAAGTGTTCTTATCAAATGGTTTTAGATCAGGATATTCTTGTCCAACTCCAACAAACATTACCGGAGTAGAAGTAACCTTCACAATTGACAAAGCAGCACCACCTCTTGCATCTGCATCGCTCTTAGTCAAAATGGAGCCATCAAAATTTACATGTTCAAAGAATTCACGTGCTTGGTTTACAGTATCGTTTCCAGCTAATGAGTCACCCACAAAAATTTTCATATCGGGATCTACAACTTTGGTAATTTTTGCAATTTGTTCCATCAAGTTTTTACTTGTCTGCATTCTTCCTGCAGTATCAATTAGTACACAATCTGTTTTGTGAGACTTTGCATACAGAACAGCGTCTCTAGCAACTGCTGCAGGATCTGAATTATAATTCTGAGCTACCAGTTTTAGATTTAGGCGATTAGTGTGTTCTTTTAATTGCTCAATTGCGCCGGCTCTAAAAGTATCTGCAGCTGCTACAACAACAGAATATTTTGCCTGTTGCAACAAATAAGCCATTTTTGCCAACGAAGTAGTTTTTCCGGTTCCATTAATTCCAACAAATAAAATCAAAAAAGGTTGTTCTTGTTTCTTTTTTTCATCAATTCGTCCAAAGAGATCAACAGAACCTGCAGCATCAAACAATGTAGAGATGCTTGAAATCAAACTATCTTTAACAAATTTTTCAATTTGGTTCTTTTCAATTTTTGAGCCAATCAGTTTTTCTTTTAGATCAGCTTTGATTGAATCAATTACCTCACTGGCTACATCAGATTCTAAAAGAGAAATTTCCAATTCAAATAGAATATCTTCAATATCTTTTTCTTTGAGTTCTTTTTCACCAAGACTTTTCGCTGCATTAGAAAATGCACTACGAAGTTTATCAAACATGTTTTATCCCGGATTTGGTTTTGATGTAGTTTGTATTAATTGATTAATTTGTGCTTTTCCCTGCTCTAGTCGTGCTGCGGCCTCTTGTTTTTTTGCAGCAGTATCTTGTAAGGCAACCTCAATTTCTTTTACTCTTGCTTCAAGATAATTTATTGCCGAAGGAATATCTTTTTCCACTGCAACACCTGCACCGATATTCATAACAATTTTGTTACTGGATGAAATTTTTGTAGGAATGAATGTTCCCATTCCAATTGGAACAAGAGTTTCAGATTCAGGTTTCTGACTAAGAGCCTTTATGGATTCTATTGCAGCTACTGTTTCTCTAAAGATGCTTAGAAAAGTTGCTTCCCTTTGGGATAAATCAGAAAAATACGTTTCAAGCATTTGCATCTGCTGCATTAATTGCTCTGCCTGGTCTTCACTCATTTACAACAAACCTTTCTCAGATGGTTATAAATTCATTCATAGGTTGGGGAAAATAAAATCTCAAGATATGTGTGAATAGATGAATAAAAAAATAAAGATAAAAATTTTATTTTGCTTTTGAGAATCTATCTTCTACTTCATCCCAGTTAACTACATTCCACCAAGCTTCAATATATGCTGGTCTTTTGTTTTGATAGTTGAGATAGTAAGCATGTTCCCAAACATCACAGCCTAGCAATGGTACTAAACCTTCAGTTCTTGGACTAGTTTGGTTTGGCATTGATTTGTATTCAACCTTTCCTGAAGAAGGATTGTATACTAACCATCCCCAACCACTGCCTTGAATTACGGCTGTAGTAGATGAAAATTTCTCTTTGAAGTCAGAGAAGCTTCCAAAAGAATCTTTGATTGCATCAGCAATTGATCCTCCAGGTTCTCCACCTCCATTAGGTTTCATGTTGTTCCAAAATAGCCTGTGGTTATCAAAGCCACCACCATTGAAATTAATTGCACCCCTTTTGTCCTCCGGTACTGAGTCAATGTGAGACAAGATATTGATTATATCTTTTTCTTGAATCTCAGTTGGACATGTTTCAAGAGCTGCATTTAGTTTGTCTGTGTATGTCTGATGATGTTTTGTGTGATGAATCTCCATTGTTCTTGCGTCAATGTGAGGTTCTAATGCATCATAAGCATATGGCATTTCTGGAAGTGTGTATTTTCCCATGAGTACGTTAAAAAATTTATTCCATTTATTGGTTTAGCAAGCAATTCATTTTTACTTGTTAGAATAGATAGAAAATTTGTGAAATCCTTAGTAATTTTTTCTTTGATTGTTGTATTTTTGGCAAGTCTTGTTTTGTCTCAACCTCTACAGTATGAGGATACTATTCAGACATATCTTGAGAGAAGTGTTCCGTTTGTTGGAACAGAAATTCCAAGGTTAGATGGAATTGACGGGACTGGAATTAAGGTAGCAGTAATCGATACGGGAGTAGACTATAATCATCCAGATCTGTTTGGATGGGGTCCTGATGGAAAAGTAGTTGGGGGATTTAATTTCGTACAAGAAGGAGAGCCACCTCTTGACACAAATGGTCATGGTACCCAAGTAGCAGGAGTAATAGCAGCAGATGGTCAAATAGTAGGAATTGCACCCAAGGCAAAAATTCTTGCCTACAAAGTTTCTGAAGATGGCGAAGGAGTATCATCAGAATCAATCATCAAAGCCATCGAAAAAGCAATTGAGGATGGAGCAGACGTCATCAATATCAGTTTGGGAGTAAACCAGACAAATGCTAAGATTGAACGCGCAGTAAGTTATGCATTAGAAAAAGAAATTTTTGTAGTTACTGCGGCTGGAAATGACGGTCCTGGACTAAAGAGCATTGGAAGTCCGGGTAGAAACTCTGGATCAGTTACAGTAGGTGCGACATACAACAATCTCACTTCCAGTTTGGTTGCCACATTAGAAGTAGATGAAAAGCCATATACTGTAATTCCAATGGTAGGCTCTACAAAATTAGAAGAGTCAATTAAAGGAAAAATAATTTTTGGAGGTCATGGAAAAATTGAGGACTTGGAGGGAATCAATGCTGCTGATGCCATATTGATTGTTGAGAGAGGAAGCGATGTTGAAGGGGAATTGTTGTATTTTTCAATAAAGGAAAGCAATGCTGCTGATGCAGGAGCAAAGGCTCTGATAGTCTACAATGACAAACAGGGAATTTTTTTGGGCGAATTGATTCATGAATTTATAGATCCAGATTACACTCCGCGGATTCCAGTAGTATCAATTGACAGAGAAGAGGGACTTGAAATCAAAGAGTCAATTAAAAATGGCAACAAGGCAACTATGAATTTGTTTTACAATCCTGATTTTGTGGCACACTTTAGTTCCAGAGGGCCAGTCTCTCCATTTTATATAAAGCCAGAAATTGTAGCGCCTGGTGCATACATCAACACCACACAAAACCATGCCGGATACAACTTTACAAGTGGAACAAGTTATGCAGCACCACATGTTAGCGGAGCTGCAGCACTGTTACTTCAAAAAAATCCGGACCTGCACCATCATGAAATAAAATCGCTGTTACTAACCACAGTTGAGCCTGTTTCAGACGCTTATGGCCAAGAATTCTCACTTTCAGACACAGGCGCAGGAAGACTAGACATAGGCAATGCCTATGGTGCAAAACTGATCATCATGCCACCAAATTTTGTAGTTAGTGTATCATCAGATGATAGAATTGCCGAGCAGCAATTTGAGTTAAAACTGATTGAGGGCACACTAGATAATTTGGATGTAAAGTTTGAAGGGCCAGAGTTTGTTAAATTTGCATATATTTTAGAAGGAAATACTTTGCAAGTCAAACTGAATGTGATTGAAGAAAATTTTGGAGATCATGAGGGGAAAATAATCATCAATCATGAGGATACCAGATATGTAATGCCATTTTTACTCCACTACACACCGGGTTCAATTTCTGTAAATCAGCAAAATCAGAAACTTTTCTTTGATATTTATCATCCAGAGAAATGGAGTTTTGCAAAAATTTCAGTTACAAATAGCAAAGATGGAAACACGGACACCGTAACTACAACACCAAACAAAAATGCATCAATAGATATCTATGAAAATGCGGAATACTGGATTGATGCCAAAATAAGGGTTAACGAAAA
>JAOTZM010000044.1 GCA_029861345.1 Candidatus Nitrosopumilus sp. | reverse complement strand
AAATGCAAAAATTATTCAATGTTTCCTCGAATTAGGATTAAAGAATTAAAACCACTTGATTTAGAAGGAGGGTATCTTATAGATGGATTTCCATCAGTAGGATTCAGTAGTGCGATTGCAACTGAATCCATGATACATACATCAAAATTTGAGTTAGCAGGGATATTAGATTCAGATAGTTTTCCATCAATTAGCATCATTAAAGACGGAAAACCAAACTACCCTACACGAATTTTTGTCAACCAAGATTTGAAAGTAGGGGTTTTTTTATCGTATCTTACTCTTGATCAATCGTTGCATAGAATTGCAGCTAAAACAATGTTAAAGTGGGCAAAGAAACACAAAATTGGATTGATTATTAGTAGTGTTGCAATCAAATCGCCAAGTGAAACTGAAGAGATGATAGGAATAGGAAGTACAGCCTCAGCCAGAGCAAAAGTTAAAGATGCAGGTTTGAAAATTTTAGAACATGGAATTGTACCCGGAATTCCGGGAATGCTGTTAAATGAAGGAAGTTTGTCAGATCAGGATGTAATTGTAGTAATTTTTCACACAGATAGAAAGGGCCCAGACTTTAAATCAAGTGCACAGCTTTGTCTTGCAATATCTAAATTAATTCCAGGAACTTCGTGCAACATTTCAATACTACAACAAGAAGCTGAAAAAGCAGAAGCAGTAATAAAAGAAGCACAAGAAGAATCAAGCCATCTAAAAGATTCAATGTATAGATAGAATTTTCCAAGTATGTTTATTTCATAACCAAAAAACTAGTAATGTTAGAAGACATTGGTTCAGATCCTTGAATTTGCAGTATTAGTTATAGTAATTTCAGCTTCAGGAGTTATGGCACCGGGGCCTCTTTTTGCAGCAAATGTATCATATGGGCTAAAAGAAGGCACAAGAGCAGGCTTGAAGATGGCAATTGGCCATACAATTGTCGAATTCCCACTAGTGATTTTGTTAGGAATAGGAGTTTTTTCTTTAGAGGCGTTTCCAGAATTTAGGGTAATAATTTCCATTTTTGGATCAATCACACTTTTTGTTTTTGCAGCAATACAAATTAGAACAGTATTTGGAAAAAAACAACTTGTCTCATCTAATTTAAAACACGGTCCAGTACTTGTGGGAATTACACTAAGTGCATTAAATCCATTTTTTTTAATCTGGTGGCTCACCATAGGATTCAAATTAATTTCAGATGCAATGTTGATATGGGCATTTACAGGTATTCTAATTGTATTTGCACTTCACATTTGGATGGATTTTGCATGGCTAGGAATGATTTCATTTCTTGCATCAAAAAGTTCAAGAATTCTTTCTAACAGAAATTACAAAATATTGATGATAGGATTAAGTTTCATGTTGATTTATTTTGGAATTATGTTTTTGACAGACATATTACCCTAGCCACAATCTAAAATTTCAATTTTAGGTTCACAGTCATCATTAAACAAATCAATTTTCTCAACTATGATTTCACAAAATTCAGGTTCAAGTGATTTTTCATATGAAGCAATTTCATTTAAAATCAATATGTGTTGTATTCCACATGAATTACCAGTCAAAATAATTAAGATCAAAGTGGTAGAAATTAAAATTCCAATTAGAATTAAATATTTTAAATTAGTTTTTTGAAATATCAATTTCAATGGTAGAGACATTACGTTGCTTCCCATCTTGAGAAGTAAGAGAATCAGATGAAATTCTCACATCACTAACAACATAACCTACAAAATCCATTCTCTTAACAATCATTTGAGATACATCAACTGCTTGGGTGATTCTTTTTCCTCTAGCTTTAATGGTCACATGTGGTCTTGTTGAAAGTTGTGTTAAAGTTGCAGAGACATAAGTCATAATGGGTTTTGTGCCGACAAAAATAATATCACGTTCTTCAGGGATATGAGAATCTGTTTTTTCACTAGAAGTTACTGCAGGTGTATCAGATGCGGGCTCAGGTTCTGGTGTTGGTTCAGGTTCTGGTGTTGGTTCAGGTTCTGGTGTTGGTTCAGGTGTTGGTTCAGGTTCTGGTGTTGGTTCAGGTGTTGGTTCAGGTGTTGGTTCAGGTTCTGGTGTTGGTTCAGGTGTTGGTTCAGGTTCTGGTGCATCTAGTTGTGGTTCAGGTTCTGGTGCATCTAGTTGTGGTTCAGGTTCTGGTGCATCTAGTTGTGGTTCAGGTTCTGGTGCATCTAGTTGTGGTTCAGGTTCTGGTGCATCTAGTTGTGGTTCAGGTTCGGATTTAGTTCGAGAATCAAATTCAGATAAGATATCTTCTGCATCTTTAGATTTTTTAGGGTTACTCAATTTTAAATTCCTTTTATAACCAGACCTTCTCTCGCTTTTATTTAATTTTTGAGGTTTTGTCCTTTGACATAAGATTCAAATAATTTTTCAAGTTCTTTATCATCGTTACATTTTCTAATTTCTTCAACTAGATCTTCTTGTTCGATCTCATAGCAATTTAAAACATCTTGAGAATCTTTGAAAACCAACATTGCTTTGTTTTTGAATACACAATGATAGAGTTTTTCTTTTTCCATTTTCTCTGGTTTTAAATTTAGGCCATTTTCATCTACTGAGACAGGATAATCCATGAAAACAATGAAACTGCTTACTATTTAGATGAATACACAATATAGTAATAATCAAGATAGGATAGAAAGACATTGGAAACAAGAATAGTTTTCCACATAGATTTTGATTATTTTTACGCTCAATGCGAAGAGATTAGAACTCCTGAATTAAAATCAAAGCCAGTATGTGTTTGTGTCTTCTCAGATAGAGGTGGAGATAGCGGTGCAATAGCCACAGCAAACTATACTGCAAGAAAATACGGAGTAAAATCAGGAATGCCCATAATGTTTGCAAAAAAAAGACTCGAAGAGAAAAAAGATGCAGTGTTTTTACCAGTTGATTTTGATTACTATATCGAGATGTCAGAAAAGGCTATGGAGATAATGAAAAAAAATGCTGATGTTTTTGAATACGTAGGAAAGGATGAAGCATATTTGGATGTAACAAAAAGAGTTGAAGGCAATTTTCAAAAAGCAAGTCATCTAGCACAACAAATAAAAAATTCAATTAGAGAAAAGACAAAACTAAGTTGCTCTATAGGAATTTCGCCAAACAAGTTAATTTCAAAAATAGCATCAGATTTTCAAAAACCGGATGGGCTAACAATTGTATCTCCTGAAAAAGTCGACATATTTTTAGAGCCATTGACAATCAGAAAGATTCCAGGGATTGGGAAGAAAACAGAAAATAGATTTTCAGAAATGAATCTTAAAACTATTGAAGATTTAAAAAAAATGGATATTTTTACTTTGAATAAAGAATTTGGAAGAAAAAGTGGAACTTTCATCTACAATGCAGTACGAGGAATAGATAATGAGCCAGTAAAAGAAAAAGAAGACAGTATTCAATATAGCAAAATTGTAACTTTAAAAAAAGATTCCAAAGAATACCAGTTTTTATCTGAAAATCTAATAGAGTTATGCAAAGAAGTACACGATGTTGTGAAGAAAAACAATAGAATGTTCAAATCAATTGGAATACATTTTGTCCAGTCAGATTTATCAAATAAATCAAAGTCAAGAATGTTAAGAAACCCAACTGCAAATCTTGAGGAATTGCAAAAAAATGTGGATCAGTTACTAAAAGAAGCTCTAGAAAACCAAACACTCACAATTAGAAGGCTAGGAGTTAAAGTTACAGAGCTTTCAGAGGTCAAAGGGCAAAGCGACATTACAAGTTATTTTTAGGCGGTAATTTACCTTCAGATTCTAACTTTTTTAGACGTCTGGACTCTATCAGTATTACAACTAGTATGAATGCAAACAGCCACGGCAAAAACATAATTTCGCCGGCAATTTTGTGATATTCCTCCCACGCTACAGGATCAGTGGTAACTTTTAGTGCGTACCAAGATAATGAAAAAATTCTGATTAGATTAACAATAATTGTACCAATAATTCCTAAAATAAAATAAACAGCTTTTCTGTTTCTTGCGATATTCATTTTTAGCATGAATGCACCAATGACTAAAGAGAAGATTATGATGCTATGAACACCTGCAGAAGGCCAAAATACCTGAAGAGCCATTGAACCATGTTCACCGCGTAAAAACATGACGTTGTCTTTAGCTACTGCTGTTCCCAGATCAAGTACAGTGATTATCCATACATTAGCTTGAACAAAGTAAGGAACAATGTATTGTAATGGACCAAGAGTATCATATGGGAAAAAGGCATCAAGTGAAAGAATTATTGCAGTTCCAGTTAGAAAGATGGGTCCTGCAGGAGCAATTCTAATCCATCTTTTGCCAAAGAAAATACTTAATACTGCAACAACAAAAATTGCCATTACAACAAAATCCCACATCCAAGTCCATGAGTAAATTAATTGCACATCAAATTGTTGTGCAGATTCAATAATGTAATCCCTTAAACCATACTCTAATGAGATCAGATATGAAATTGTTAAAAGTGCCATAGGAATTACGGCAAGTAATCGTTTTCTTGAAATGACAATTTTAAGACCAATAAGTTCTGCCGCTACAAAGACAAGTGCAAAAAAATATCCTCCTCGTCCTTCATTCCAGCTCCAAGCTACAGAATCAGGAAATGCAATCATTGAAAAGAGAATTGGACTGGAAATTATCAAAATTCCAAATATCAAATTCCAATTCTTCATCATGCTTTACCTAAAAAATGGCAAATAAATAGCTCAACTTTACAAAGTTTGAAAATTCATCATACAAATTGTAAAAAAATGCTATTCATCAGTATCTTCTATTTCATCGACTTCTTGATCTCTCCTACTAGGCCTGATTGGAACATAAATGAACGTCACACCAAATGTCAAATGACTCGAAGATACATCTCATAGTTACAAAAGTTTGCCCTTTTAGTGCATAATTGACTCGACAACATATTTTTGATTTTCAGTGCTAAAAATAACAATCATAGGCACAATTAAGCTAAAAATTGGATTTGCATAATTTGATAGAATCTTTAATTTTCAGGAAAAAAGAGCAGAGAATCCAAATTACCTTTAGAATAGAAACCCGTACAGATTTGAATATTGTATCTCATTAACACTTTGAATTTTTAATTCATAATCTTTAGGATTATAAAAAATTAACAAAACATCAAAAAGAAAAGAAAAAATAAACTCTATGTTGGCGTACACATGCTCAGACTGTAAAGGATCATTTTACAGGATTGATTTGTGGCCTCACCCAGAAAATTCTGGTGAGTTTATTTGTAGGAATTGTCAGACAACTCGCCGATTAAAAAAGCAAAAATCATTTGAGAGTGATTTTAGAAGATTTAGAGAGAGACAAGACTATGTTCCACAAGAAGAGACTTTTCAAACAAACCAGTTCAGAATTTCCGATGATGAATTTGATGTAATAATTCAAGAGTTTGAGCAAGCTCACTGGACAAACATATCCACAGAAGAATCGCAGACACATCAGAGATACATCGAGTCGCTATTCAAAAGAGAGTTTTGGCAGAGAAGTCAAAACAAGTACAAAAAAAGTTATCAAAAAACACAGCAAACATTTAAAGAATCAGATATTGGAATACACTACAGTCTGTTAGGGGTATTGGAGAATTCCACAGATGCACAAATCAAAGATGCATACAGACGTTTAATTTTAAAATGGCATCCCGACAAAAATCCCAATGAACCAAAATATGCAGAGAAAATGCTCATTTCAATTAAAATTGCATTTGATAAAATTATGAAAAGTAGAAAATAATATGATTGGATTAAATTCTTCTAAAATTGTTAAACTCCTGACACCAACAATCTTAAGTTTGAAATTCTTGCAGAAAATTCATGGATCTAAATGAATTACATCAAAGAGAGATTGATTCATTGAGAGATGAAAATATCGAATTAAGGAAAAAAGTAAAAGAACTTGAATTGAAAATAGAAGAATTAGAGATAGATAAGAAAGAATAGATAAATGCTTAAGTTCATTATTCTTACAGCATGATAGTGAATTATAGAGCAAGTGTATTTTCAAGAAAAGAATTAGCAATAATCCTTGGCATTTCCCTTGTTGTTTCATCTATTTTGTATATTGTTTACGTGACAGGTAGATCATAATCTAAATTATATCGCATTTTCACGCTCTGGAAAGGGGTGGACTGTCCCTTTTTATCGACAAAGAGTAAAAATGGTACCTCCCTCCCCCGATTTATGAGGGAAAACAGTTATGGTCGTAATGCTTTTCGTTAAGATCATATTATAAGAAATATGAAAAAAGATCTAGTGATTGGAATAGGAGTTGGCATTCCAGTAGTAATTCTTATGATTGTAATTGGAGGAGATGGACATTCAGATTTTGAATTTGAAAAAGAATATGGAAAAATCAACATGGAACCTAAATTATCTCAATGTGAAATATTGACAAATCAAATGATCCAAGCAAGAAACAACATGAAACAATATGTTCTTAATCCAAACCAATTCTCTTCTGAAGAAGCTGAAAAAATCAGCAATGAGTATCAAAATGAATTAAATCGAATAACCAAAGAATTTAGCATAAAAGAGTGTGATAAAAACTTGGATGAATGGATAACTCCTGAAATAACTCAAAGAGTAATAGACCAAACTGGGGGTTAATTAACTCTTAGAGGAAAGAAGGAACCATTACAATGTAAAATTACTTAGAGGCTATGGCGTTTTGATTTCTCTTAAAAACTCTAATCAGAAGATAGTGATGGGCCGCCAAACACTTTGATGACTTTGCTAGCTAAATTTTCAATATTCACTGTAGGTTCTGCAGAGATTAACAATAGAAACTTACTAAGAGGGAACGGAAAGCTGATCAGTACTGTTTTATTTCGTCTGGCAACAAGATAGTTAATCGGTCCCAGGCTATCATCATACTGCTTTCTTAATGAAATTTTTGAGACAAATTCCAAAAATGATTCTAATTTTTCTTGATCAGATTCTAGAGGCAGTACACCTTTTTTAAATCCACCAGAGATTAGATTGCCATCCTCATTAATTATTCCAGCAAATCTAACTCCGTCTTCATCTAGAAGATCTTTAGCCCTTATTTCATAAATTTGGAGATCTGTGTTTTCGCTGCTCATTATATCACTAATTTACCAATCATCTCTTTTATTCATTTAAATTCAAATCTCATTTATTTTGCACTTTTTCTAAAACTAATTTAGAATGGGTATTGATTGAACTTGTAATTGCATTTTTTCACGAAGTTTGTTTTTGTACTTTAGCTTTTTGGGTTTGGAACGTAGCTTATATCCACAACATGGGCAACAAAATCCTCCCCACTTTATGAAAATCTCACAAATTTGGCATCGTTTTTGCCCTGAAAAATATCGCCCTACGCCAGTAGTTGGCCTTATTGCTTTGTACCTTATACATATGCCCTTACAAGTCATGACGAGACTTCAGAATTATTTCTTTATAAACATTGGTAGTAATTACCTATTATTACCATTCATTACCGATAAGTATAAATGCTAATTACAAAACGACAACATATGAAATTGGAGAAGACATCAACTGACTTTGATGCTAGACAAAAACGTAAGGATGGAATAACAAGCATAGTATGTGCATCACTAGTTGTAGCTACTGTCATATCTTATATTTCTCTAATGGCATTTCAGTAAAATAGTATTCAATTTTATAATAATGATTACGTTTCTTTTAGGATATTCTGACACTGATGAAGTGTGCCCATTCACATTTGTTCTAAAGTGTAAACGAGTTTATCGACAAAGAGTAAAAAGGGAAAGCCCCCCTCTTATGCCTAGAAACGCGATATAACTTACGTTAGTAGGAAGGGTGGTTTGTTGGAAATTCTTTAAGATCAATACTAACATCATTTCTTTTGTTGATTGTGAATGTAATGAATTCTACGTGTTCCTTTTTAATCATAATTCATAGTATACATAGAGAAGCAGGACGATCTCTTGTTTGCTCCGTAAAACAAGCATCATGTGAACCTGCTTCTCTATATATTGAGAATATTCTGTCTGATTATCTAAAAGCATTACCCACATTTCATCCATTTTTACAAGCATCTTGACTCTAAAGGGAAAACAAAACCATTACAATGTAAAATTCCTCAAAGGATATGGTCATTCAATTTCAGTAAAAGATTCTAAAATAGTTCTAAAAGATAATCATGACCCATTCTCAGAAGGAACCACAGAGGAATGGTTTGTCAAGAATATGCCATATGAAAAACTAGTTGTTTCAGGTAATGGATACATTATATTTGCTGCACTAAAGTCACTTGCCCAAAATAACAGAAATGTAATTCTGACAGATACTTCAGGCCATCCAATCTGCCTAATGAACGGATTAATGGATTCACTTACAGGTACAAAATACTGTATTGGACAGTATGACACATTTCGAGATGAATCAAAGAGAAAATATCTTGAAAAACAAATTACAAAAACAAAAATTCAGTCTATGTTAAATTCCTAAAATTTCATGTACGGTCCTGATCATTTTTATTGACGTTGTGGCAAATTAATTTACTGTAATGATTCCCTGACTTATCAAAAATTGCACCCCTTTGACAAAATCAGCCTCAGAAATTAAATCGTCTGCCCACCATCCCGCATTATTCTTGATCCAGACTGGGATTTTGTTTTCTTGAGAAACTAAATTTTGCTCCGAGATTGGTATCCTCATCAATCCTTCCTTAATCATAAATTGGATTCCCTGAACAAAAGAATCATCGTCAATTGCACTCTCTGCCCACCATCCAGCATTGTTTTTTATCCATGACGGAATTTCAACTTTATTGGATGTAACTTCTTTTGTAGTTTCTAAATTATGAGAAGAGATAATCTCAAAATCTGATTTAGATGTAAAGAATTTTTCAAAATTTGTAATTCCCTGTCCTGTCAAAATTACCGTAAATTGATAATTCCCGTCATTTGATATCAAAGCTGATTCCTGATGTATCTCATTTTGCGCAACAATGCCCAGAAATGTTTGACTTTGGCCTATGTTTGTCCATACTTCATTTCCATCTGAATCTGTAATGCTATATGCAAACAACATGTCATCGATTGGATTGTTATTTGCATCTAAGAATGAAAACGTAAATGGGATTTCTTGTCCTGATTCTAACTGAGAATTCCAGGTGACATTTGTGGTATATTCATTTTCAAATGAAAAGTTTAACGTGTTTAGTTGTGTTTGTGATCCTGAAAATACGTCCACTTTCATAGTATTTTGATTGATATGGTTTTCTTCTAATTTATCATGAATGCTCATAATTTCTTTATGTGGTATGTCTATTCTGATGATGTTCTCATTTGGTGATGAAACATCAAAGAGAAATGGTCTTTCTATCTTTATTCCTTCAATGAATACATCGATGTCATGTCCTTGTTTGAAAACAGGGAAATCTTTCTGAACATGAATGGTCTGTTTTGAATTAGAACCATGTTCTTTACTATGATCCCAGTCAAATGATGTTTCATACGAAATCTTGTTTAATTCTTCATCAAAAGCAAAATTGCTTATCTCACTATCAAATGATTTAATTGAAATAGGAAATTCCTCCGCATTTGCTGTTTGGATTAAAAAATTCTGCTTTTCTGGAATCAAAAGAAATGTTTCAAATTGTAAGTCACTAGTTGTCATTGTTTTGGGATTTGTTGCACCTACGATAGACACTTTAACATTGTATTGACCACTCTTGTCAAACACTGGACCTTCAATTACTGGTCTTGAATCTCCTCTTGCAAAATATGCTCCTGCAATGGGGTGTTTTTCACCAAAGTAGTTTGTACATTTCCATAGTTCTTTGTTTTCACATCCTATTGTGGGTCTAACCTCTAAATCCAGGTTTCCATCTTCATCATAAAAATATTCATTTGCCACAAGATTGTCCCCTTGGAATATTTGGATGCGATATGTTACACTAGTTATGTTCTTGTCTGTTTGACTATCAAAGAATCTAATTGAAAGGTTTGCACTTTTTGTGTCTTCAAACGTAAAATCTTCTGGTGATAAAATTGAACTTAACGCAACTGACATCCCATCAAAATCGATTGGAGGTGCAAGTGATCCGCCATGATGTTGAGCATATGCTGGAGAAATTGAAATTATAAACAATGCTACGATAACAAGTAAACTTAGTTTTAGAATCAATACTGTTGTTGATACTGTGTGTATATTAAAATATAATTGGAGATCACTTGTTTTTGTTTTGTTTTAATGAATTTACTGATAGAAACTAACGTAGATCTGATGAGAACTGATCCTATATGGTCTCTTTGTTTAAATTCAATTTGTTAAATTTTAGATTTTCTGATAATTTTTTAAAATGATTTGTGCCTCATCTTTTGTCATTGATACAAGATTGTTCAGAATTTGTAAAACTTTGCGAGAGCCGTCAGAAATTCACGCCTAGTTTCTTTGTAGTTATGATGGAATCTGTGGCAAAAGACACCACATCATTCTCAATTCCATGTTTCTGGACAAACTCATACAGCATTGCCCTAGTCATACCAGTGATGGTACTTGCAATAACTGGACTAAACAAATTACCAATTTTATGATTTACACTTTGTCCTGTCTTACCGTAAATAGAATTTAGAATTATCTTGATTGGAAATGATAATGGAAATTAATGTCTAAATTTTAAAGTTTAAGATATCCTGTACTTGGAATTCTTCCTGCAAACCGTCTTTGCAATATTATTATTTCATTTGATTTTCTATCTCTGATGATTTTTTTGTTAGTTTGATCTAGTGTTTCTTTGATTTCATCATAACATGTTGTTAATTTATTTTTTAATTTCTCACTATTACTTGCATTTTTTATCAATATTATTGAAGATGCAAGTTCCATCATATCTGAAAGTGTATCTAGTAACTTCTCATAATCCTTCTTAGTGCGTTCCCCTAATTTGTAAGAATTAAGATCCTTTGAGATATCTACAAATATTTTCTTGTTTTCCAGTTTCTTTAATGATTCTTTTATTTTAGATTCATTGCTAAAAATTATGTTGTTGAC
>JAOTZM010000142.1 GCA_029861345.1 Candidatus Nitrosopumilus sp. | reverse complement strand
TGGAACCAAGTAAATTCATTCTAAACACATTAAGCTTTTGACGAATTGTATCCTTGTATCCCATGTATACTTCAGCTTTCATTCCTAAAACCGCACATGCCATTGCCGTAGCAACACCGTGCTGTCCAGCACCTGTTTCTGCAATGATTCTTTTCTTTTTCATTTTCTTTGCCAGTAGTGCTTGACCTAGCGTATTGTTAATTTTATGTGCGCCTCCATGTAACAGATCTTCTCGCTTGAGATAGATTTTAGATCCTCCTAGTTTTTCTGATAAATTTTTTGCATAGTATAATGGAGTTGGTCTTCCAGCATACACTTTGAGGTAATAATCTAGTTCTTTTTTGAAACTTTTATCATTTTTGAATTTTAGATAATTTTCTTCTAATTCTTCAATTGCCGGAACAAGAGTTTCAGGTATGTACTTTCCACCAAATTCTCCAAATCTACCGTTCTTAGGATAATTCAATATGCGCTCACCAGTTTTTTTACTTGTTCTTCGATATTATCGCTTTTCATAATACTTGAACCTATTAGGAACGCATCTGCTCCGCACTTTTTTAGATATTGGATGTCTTCAGGAGTTTCAATCCCACTCTCTGAAAGAATTAGTCTTGATCTTTCATATCCCTCCAGCACTCTCTCTGTTGTCTTTAGATCAATCTCTAATGTGTCCAAATTTCTATTGTTAATTCCAATCAGATCTGCTCCTGTCTTGAGAGCTTTTTCAAACTCTTCTTTTGTGTGCACTTCAAGCAGAATCTCCAATCCTTTCTTATGAGCATAGTCAATAAACTCATCAATTTCCTTGAGATATTTTTGATCAAACAATGACTGTATTAGAAGTATAAAGTCAGCCCCAATCTTTTTTGCAGTATCAATCTGAATTTTATCAATCATTATATCCTTCATTAGTAAAGGCACATCTACTGCCTGTCTTACCTTCATGAAATATTGTGGTGAGCCATTAAACAGATGTGGTTGAGTAAGAACTGATAGCGCTTTTGAGCCTCCTGCAATCATCTGCTTTGCAACGCTCGCAGGGTCTGTAAGAGTTCTTATCTTTCCAAGAGATGGTGACGCAAATTTTATTTCAGTTAAAAGCGTGGCATGAGGGTTTATCTTGATTATTTGTTTAAAGTCTTTGTTTGATTGCTGTAAATCTACATCAACATCATATACTCCATCATCAATTGCTGCTTGAGAATTGTTTACTAGTTTTCTAAGAATATTTTCAGCCATTATATCATCTCCTTTAATTTTGAAATGTCTCCTGTGTCCTCAACAAATTTCTCAAACAATTTGAATGCCTTACCATCCTTAATTGTGTTTAATGAAATCTCTACTGCTTCTTCAAAATTTTTTGAAACGTTTGCAACAATTAATCCTCCTGCAGCATTAAGCGCAGTAGTCTCAATCATTGCCTGGTTTGCAGTGTTGTTAAGTACTCCCACAAATGACTTGATTGCATCTTCTTTTGTTTTAATCTGAATGTCTTCTAGTTTTGATTTGTGCAATCCTACCACTTCAGGATCAATTGCATTCATCAATACCTTATCATTTCTTAAAATACATACACGGTTAGTTGCACTTGTAGAAAATTCATCCATACCGTCATCGGAACGAACTGTCATGATATTTTGTACTCCTTTTCTTTTGAGAAGCATTGGTAATCTATCTAGATATTCTATAGAAAAAACCCCTACAAGTTGATTTTTTACGCCTGCAGGATTTGATAGTGGTCCTAGAAGATTAAATGCTGTTCTTTTTCCGAGTTGCTTTCTAGCAACTGAGACATATCTCATTGCAGGATGAAACTTTTGTGCGAACATAAAGCAAATGTTATGTTTTTGCAAAATATCTGCAATCTGAGTAGGTTCTTGATTCAAATTATACCCAAAATGTTCAAAAATATCTGCACTACCTGAAACTCCAGAACTTGAGCGATTTCCATGCTTTGCTACGATTCCACCTGCTGCTGCTACCACAAATGATGCTGTAGTTGAGACATTGAATGTTTGAAGTTTATCGCCTCCAGTTCCACACATGTCTATTATGGTTCCTTGGTTTTTAGGCTCTACTTTGAGAGAAAATTCTTGCATTTTATCGAGCATTCCTAGCAATTCATCATCTGTCTCTCCTTTCTCTGCCAAACTAGAAAGAAAGTCAGAATTTTCCTGATCATTTGTTTTTCCAGAAAGAACATCTGTCATGATGGAATTGATTTCATCATAAGTCAAGTCTGTCTTTTCCTGAAGTTTTGAAATTAAGTCTGAAATCATTTTCTCTCCTTAACCTCTTTTATGAAATTTGCAAGGATCTTTTTTCCCTCTTCAGTCATTATTGATTCAGGATGGAATTGCACTCCTTCAATTAGATACTCTCTGTGTTTTACTGCCATGATCTCTCCATCATCAATGGCAACAGCTGTAACTTCTAAACTCTTTGGAATCACTGTCTTATCTCCAACTAGACTGTGATATCTTGTTGCCCTAAATGGATTCTTTACATCTTTGAATAAATCTGAGTTTGTATGATCAACAGGGCTAGTCTTGCCATGTCTTACACATCCAGCGTTTGTAACTTTGCCGCCAAACGCATGAATGATTCCTTGATGTCCCAGACAAACTCCTAAGATTGGAGTAGTTGGTCCCATATCCTTGATCACCTCTGTGCATACTCCAAAGTATTTCTTGTCTTCTGGAGTTCCAGGACCTGGAGAAATTATTATTGCGTCATACTTGTTTTGTTTAATCTGCTCTAGGGTTATCTTGTCATTTCTTTTTACATCACAGTTTACCCCTAGTTCTCCCATATACTGTGCAATATTGTAAACAAATGAATCATAATTATCAATGATTAGAAATTTCATTTTGATGCCTCCTTTAATGCTTGAAGCATTGCGCCTGCTTTGTGTTCTGTTTCCTTGAATTCGTTCTCTGCAACAGAGTCCGAAACTATCCCTGCTCCTGATTGTACAAATCCTTTTTTTCCATTAATGAATATGCTTCTTATCGCTATTGCAAAATCACAGCATCCATTAAATGAAAAATATCCAACTGCTCCTGCATATGGGCCTCTTGACTCACTTTCTAACTCATCAATTATTTCCATGGCTCTAACTTTTGGTGCGCCAGATACTGTTCCTGCTGGAAATACCGCCTTGAATGCATCAAACATGTCATTTTCAGGCGCCAAATTGCCCACGACATGAGTAACTATATGCTGAACATGACTGAATCGCTTTATCTGCATAAGTGATTCTGGATGAACTGTTCCAAATTTACATACTCTCCCAATATCGTTTCTTCCTAAATCAACTAGCATTGTATGTTCTGCAAGTTCCTTTTCGTCATTGAGCAGTTCTTCTGCAAGCTGTTTATTTTTTTCCTCATCATCAGTTATCTTTCTGGTTCCTGCAATTGGAAACGTCTCTACCTTTTCATTTGTTATTCTAACTAGCATTTCTGGTGATGCTCCAATAATTGTCTTTGAATCTTGTTTTAGATGATACATGTAAGGTGATGGGTTTAGATTGCGTAATGTTTTGTATAATGTTAGATTGTCCCCATCTGTCTCAAATGCAAATTTTCTAGAAAGCACAACCTGAAAAACATCCCCATTATGAATGTATTTTTTTGCCTTGTTTACAATTTTAGAGAACTGTTGCTCATCCATATTTGGTGTTACTTGACTTGAGTGAAACTCTCCAAATATATCTTCATCCAACTTTAATTTATCAAATCTATTTTCATCATGATAAAAGTAGAACAATTTTTTGTGTAGATTGTCATATAGTATTCCATCATCATAAATTCCAAACTCCATTAGTGGTTGCGGTGAATTATGAGTATCTGGAATGTTCTCTACCAGTCTAATTGCATCATAGTTTACAACTCCAACTGCTCCTCCCAAATAACGATAATTCTGATCCTCTGATTTTCCCAATAATTTTTTTAGTTCTTCAAATGGATCTGTAGTTTGAATGATCTCTGTTTTCCCTTCTCTAATAATCTCTACTTTGTCTGAATATCCTTTGAGGATTATCTTAGGGTCAAATCCCATTACCGATGTTTCAGCTAATACCTCTGGTCCTGTTAGTGATTCAAAAAGAAATGAATGCGAATAGTTCCTTGAAATTTTATTATAAATTTGAAACTGGTTTTCAGTTAACTCTAGGGGTATTACTTTTGGCTGAGAGTTTCCAAATACGTCCACCCATAAACAAAATTCTAGTGGTTTATTATTTAAATTGATGAGTGTTTTTTCAGAG
>JAOTZM010000141.1 GCA_029861345.1 Candidatus Nitrosopumilus sp. | reverse complement strand
ATTACAATGGAATCTACGGTGTGATAATGGATCAGATAATAAAAGAATTACTTGAAAATATTAAAAATTCTATTTCTGAAACTGTTAAAGAGAGAAAAATTGGAATCGCCTTTTCTGGAGGTGTTGACAGCACACTAGTATCCAAAATCTGCTCAGACATGAATTATGACATTACACTATTGACAATCGGTTTTCCAGAGTCTCATGATATTTTGTTTGCCAAACAAGTCAATGAGCATCTAAAGTATTCTCATCATATTCTGGAGATTGATTCAGATACCTTCTCTGTAATTTCATCAAAAATTCATCAAACAATTAATACTGAGAATCTATCATGGAATGAAAACTGCATTGCATTTCATTATGTCTCCAAACTAGCAAAAAGCTTAGACCTTGATACTGTGATTACTGCAAATGGAATAGATGAATTGTTTTGTGGTTATAATGCCTACAGAGAAGCATTCTCTGGTGGTGCTGCAAAAATTCATGAAGTCATGACTACCAAATTAGATAACGAATTAAAAATGATGAAGGCAGTAAATCTTATTGCATCAGAGTCTGGTGTAAAAATTCTTCAACCTCTACTCTCTTCTGCTTTCATAGATTATGCCAAAACAATTCCTATATCTGAGAAAATTTATGATTCAGAAGATCTGTATCGAAAACACATAATTCGCAAATTAGCCAGAGAAGTGGATGTGCCAGAATTGTCTTGCAGCAAAAGGAAAAAGGCTCTGCAATATGGCTCTAAAATCCACAAAGCCTTGCTAAAGACTAGATGAATTTTTTAATCGTACTTTGAACCGATTTTTTTACATTGCTAATGATTGCAGGAGATGCACCAAGATGTTTCTCTGGTGAAAATATAGAATCGATCTCCTTGTAAGTTAGTTTTGAAGAGAATGCTTTGTCATTTTTGATGGCATCAATGTATTGCATTCCTTTGTCTTTTGCCTCAAATGCAACTCTCTGAACATCTCTGTATGCGACAAATCTTGGAACGCCTTTTTTGATCAAGGCCTCCAAAACAAATTCTGCAAAGATTTGCCCCTTTGTAATGTAGAGATTCTCTACAATTCTTTTCTCATTTACCAACAAGTTTGAAATAATCCTAGTCATTGTTTCTAACATTTCATCAACTAGAATGGATACTGTTGGAATTACAAATCTCTCGTTAGCAGAGTTTGAAAGATCTCGCTCATGCCATAGTGGAATATTCTCAAAGGTAATTCCTACTTGGCTTCTCACCATTTTGGATAGTGATGAGACTCGCTCACTTTTGATTGGGTTTCGCTTTACTGGAACTGCACTGCTTCCCATTTGTCCCTTTTTGAATTGCTCTGCAACTTCTCCAATTTCTGTTCTCTGCAGGTTTCTAATTTCTACTGCAATTTTTTCCAAGGTTGCACCAATTAATGCTAATTCAAACACATATTCTGCATATCTCTCCCTTGGGACAACTTGAGTGGTAACTTCGGCTGGGTAAAGTTTCAGGCGTTTTGCAACCCTTTTTTGTACTTCAAGGGATTTTGCTCCCATCAAAGAACCAGTCCCTACAACACCAAGTGTCTTACAAATTAGAATTCGTTTCTTGATCTCCTCGATTCTTTCCACATGCTTTGCCATCTCTGCTGCCCAATTTGCAAATTTTAGTCCAAATGAAATGATGCTTGCATGTTGTCCGTGAGTTCTGCCTACGGCTGGAATTTTTCCGTGTTTAATGGCTTTTTCTGCTAGGATTGATGCCATCTTTGCAACTTTTGGTTCAATAATTTTTAATGAATCACGCATTTGCATAGAATTGCTGGTATCTACCAAATCGTTACTTGTTAATCCAAAATGAATCCATGGTCTGGCATCCTTTGTACATTTTTCACTTAATGCTTCAACTAGTGCTGCAGTGTCGTGATCACTTTTTGCCTCCAGTTGCTTGATTCTTTTTGCAGTAATCTTTCCAGTAGTTGCAGCCTTGAGGATTTTTTTGCCTACTGTCTTTGGAATCATTCCTATCTCACTTTGTGAAATGGCAGCTGCCCCTTCGATCTCTAATTGATAATCTATTTTCTTCTGCTCACTGAATATCTCCATCATCTCTTCGGTACCATAACGACCGCTATCAATGGGTAAAATTGCCAACATTTCTACTCTTAATGCATTGAAAATAAATCTACTCATGTGATCTTATTTTTATTCAATATGTTCCATGACTGGTAACATCATATGACATGTATCTTTCTAATTGAACCTTTGAATGATTCCTGTTAAAAACAATCCTGTATCTTTGAGAGTCTTACCTGAAATTTTTTTCATGAGTTGCCCAAACTAGATTTGCATTTTGTGTGATTGTTGTTTCATCTAAAATACTAAATTAAATTTTAAATTAATTAAAATCATCCTGATAATTCTTCTGATGATTTAAATTGGATTGAAAGGAAATTTTACCGATACTGATGTCTGATATTATCCCAAAAAAAATTGGAGAAAATCAATATCAAATTGATGCAGATTCCAATCTTGGGATGAAGGTTCCTGTAAGGATTTATGCTGATGAGCCACTGCTCCGGAAAATGTTGTCTGATAGAACAATTATGCAGGCACGAAATGTTTCCTCCATTCCTGGGATACTAGGTCATAGTGTAGTTTTGCCTGATGGTCATGAGGGATATGGCTTTCCTGTTGGTGGTGTAGCTGCAATGGATGCTGAAGAAGGAATGATTAGCCCTGGTGGTGTTGGATATGATATTAATTGTGGAGTCCGATTACTTCGTTCAAATTTAACTGAGCAAACAGTTCGCTCAAAACTAAAAGAATTGGTTACTGATCTTTTTGGCTCTATTCCTTCAGGTGTTGGCTCTAAAGGTGCAGTCAAACTTAATCCTTCAGAACTTGATGAGGTTTTGGTAAAGGGAGTTAACTGGGCAATTGACAATGGTTATGGTTCCTCAGATGATTCAGATGTTTGTGAAGAGAATGGACAGATTGATAATGCTGATCCAAACAAAGTTTCAGATAAAGCAAGAAAAAGAGGAGCTCCTCAACTTGGAAGTCTAGGTTCTGGAAATCATTTTCTTGAAGTACAAAAAGTTGCAGAGATACATGATGAAGAAGCAGCAAATAGGATGGGCATTAAGGAAGGAACCATTACCATTTTGATTCATTGTGGTTCAAGGGGATTTGGCCATCAAGTGTGTAGTGATTATCTTCGGGTTTCAGAACAGGCAATGGGAAAATACAATATCAATTTACCATATAGAGAACTTGCATGTGTTCCAAACACTTCAGAAGAAGGCGAGTCTTACAGAAAAGCAATGTTTACAGCTTTGAATTTCGCATGGAGTAACAGACAAATGATTACTCATTGGACTAGGAAATCTTTTCAACGTGTATTTAATCAAACAGAATCTGATCTTGATATGAAATTAGTTTATGATGTTGCACATAATATTGCCAAAGTAGAAAAACACAAGGTTGATGGTAAAGAGCGAAATGTCGTTGTTCATAGAAAGGGGGCAACACGAGCATTTCCTGCTCATCGTGATGAAATCCCATCAAAGTATCGTGATTTGGGTCAACCTGTTTTAATTCCTGGCTCTATGGGAACGTCAAGTTGGATTCTGCTTGGCCAGCCTAATTCTATGAATTTGAGCTTTGGTTCAACTGCACATGGTGCTGGAAGAACAATGTCGAGAACAAAGGCTAGAAAAAATTACTCAGAAGATGACGTCAAAAAATCTCTAAATGAGAAGGGCATATTTATCAAAGCATTAACAAGAGATGGAGTTGTGGAAGAAACTCCTCAAGCCTACAAAGATGTTGATGCTGTAGTCAATGTATCTCACAATCTGGGAATTGCCACAAAAGTTGCTAAATTAGTGCCTATAGGTGTGATTAAGGGTTGAGTGAAGAAGATTCCGAGCTTGAGAGATTAAAGGCAAAAAGACTTGCCGAAATGCAAAAAAATATCTCTTCAAAACAAGAACTCAAAAACACTCCGGAACCTACCAAAGAAAAACCCCTTGAAAACCCACGAGATTTACTGGTTAATAGATTAGGATTTAGAGGATTAGAAGTTTTAAAAAATGCAGAATCTCAATTTCCAAATGAAACTAAAATAATTGTAGAAAAATTATCTGAGTTAATTAAATCCGGTGAGATTGATGAAATTATTGATGGAGGAAAGTTGTTGACATTATTTAGATCAATTGGACTAAATGTTAGGATGGCTACAAAAATTAATGTTGAACAAGATGGAAAATTTGTTTCTTTAAGCGACAAACTTAGTAATC
>JAOTZM010000140.1 GCA_029861345.1 Candidatus Nitrosopumilus sp. | reverse complement strand
AGACTATGATCCATTTATTATCAAAAGTATTCTCATGTCCACTGCAACTGATCTACAAAATGATCCATTCACTCAAGGATCTGGTTTGGCAAATGTGGAATCTGCCCTGAATTATGTTCATGGTGAAGATGGAGTCTTCGTTGTGTATAATGATAAATCATATTCTAACATCAAAAAAATTCTTGAGCCTGCTATTGAACGCTTTAATTCAACAGCAATTGGATTTGAAAATTTTCAACTTCCTACTCGTTCGTTTCCTATGACCAGTTGGTTTGCAGGACAATTACTCCCAGGGGATAGAACCACAGCTACCTTTACGATTCAAAATCCAACTAATGACACACTTACAATTGATGTAAAACCAGAAATTTTATCCTTAATAACAAAAACTCAATTTGATGGAACAACAATTGTTAGACAACAAGATTCTATTTTGAATAAAACTGACACTTTTATTCCAAACTATGTTAAATTATCTGATGTAACCAAACATACTGAACTTGGTGAATTTTTTAACAAAGAAAATCTAATTCCAGATAAATCATCTTTAATGATTCTAAATACAAATTTCCTATTCAATGAATTCATGAATGACACATCTGATGTTTATGCTGATGATATCAAAATCTCTTCATTGTATCTTTATGATTGGATTGACAACAACAATGATACAAAAATTACAAGTGATGAACTATCTATGGTAAATCGAGCTGGTTCTTGGGGGACTGTTCAAGAATTAAGAGTTTCAGAACCTAAAGAAAAATTTGAAGGCATTCCATTAGTTGGAGTTTATCCAGTACCGACACGATATTCTTACTGGTTAGGTGACACACAAAAAAATTCAACTTCAATGGATTATACAATTTCTACAAGCTATTATCAAAAAGATAAATGGTCTGTACTATGGACTGAATCTGAAACAATCTCTGTTTCTCCAAGAGACATTGCTACTATTGATGTGACATTGGTTACTCCAAATGATTTGCAGACAGGTGTATATCAAGGATTTTTAACTTTTGAAAGTGATAGACACACTGTAAATGCTCCAGTATCTTTTGTAATTAAACACCCGATAACTGAAAATGACTCTACACTTTTGATTAAAGGAACAAAAAGCGATGATGTTCTTTTTGGAAATGGATACATCAAAGGTGCTTTTGATATGGTTAATCGCTATATGGCAGGAGATTGGAGACAATATTATTTTGACATTCAAAATGACTCCATTAATTCTGCAGCGATTGAACTTTCATGGATAACTGATGATACTAATCTAGCTGTATTTGTTATGGATCCATCCGGACAAATAATACAAACTAACGTTCCTTCTGGAGTGTTTGGTCATTTTCTTGGATGGCCTTCTCTTGATTGGTTGGGAAATTCTATCTTTAGTCAGGGTGGAGGATTCTTCCCAGTAAAAAACAAAGATGATACATCTACTATCCTTTATGTGCCAATTAACCAAACAGGTACTTATACACTTTTAACACATTCAACTTTGTTTGGAGGTAATTCAACAACTGAACCTATCACACTTGCAGCAAAATTTACAAATATTTCATCTGACATGAAACCTCCAAGTGACCAAATCGAAATAGAGTTTGAACCAACCGATTCTGATATCAAGGAAGATACTGTTATCCTCAATGAAACCCTCTCATCTAAAGACACAATGGTTACTATTCCTGAGACTGATTCATCACTTAGTAATGGCATTGCAATTGGTCTAATCATTGGAATTGCGATCGGAATTGTCTGTATGTTCATCATTAGACAAAAATCTACCAAATAATTGAACAAAGTTTATAAGCAATTTGGCGAGTACGTCAGCTTGAATGTCAGAGCTTGGGACAAAAAAATCCAGCAGATTATCCCGAAGAGACTTTCTAAAGTTAATGGGCGCTGCAGGCACAGGATTAGCGTTTGCTCCGTTTGTCCCATTTGGTAATTTCATGCCAAACCCAAACCAGGCATCTCTTGAAAAAGTTCCAGTAATTTTACCTGATGGCACTCAAGCTAACATTAACACTTATCCAATAAATCATGCCGAAGTAATTACCTATCCTGCAACAGGTGATGCTGCACTTGACGCAGAAGCGTTTCGTAAATGGCAATTCATTAGACTTCCTGAAGAACTAGGTGGAGATAAAAAAGATACATCTGCCATCCGTGGATACAGTATGATATGTCTTCACCTTTGGTGTTTGTGGAAATATTGGCCAGATGAGGGAAGAAAGAGAGGTGAATGTCCTTGTCATGGAAGTATGTATGATCCTGTAACTGGAACAGCATTTGTAGGTCCTGCATCAGTACAAGCTGCACCATCAGACACTTTACCTGAATTATATTTTGAGATTGCTTCTGATGGATTTGTTTTTATCTTGCCACCAAAGTTTAATGCAAATGAAAATGGAGTAATTGGATATGGCCGTTTCGCTTGAAAGAAGAACTGGAGCAGTTGCCTTCTTTTACTGGCTTTGGGATGGGGTAGACAGAACAATATTTACTGCAATCAAGTTTTCATTTCCAGCTAGGTTTGTTAGTCCATTTGGATTCTTAGGAATGCTTACCTTTGTTATTTTTATTATTCTTGGAGTCACTGGTGCTCTTCTCATGTTTTACTATCAACCGATTTTGGATAGGGCGTGGGATAGTGTTCAATTCATTAATGATGAAGTTCCATTTGGTTTCCATATAAGAAATATTCATTATCATGGTTCTAATGCGATGGTGCTCATGGCTGTTCTTCACATGTATTATCAATACTTTAGTGGAAGATACAAAATTAGAAATGAAGTTTTATGGATGACCGGTGTAATTCTCGGTGTCGTTACAATTCTTGAAGCATTTACTGGATATGATGTAATATTTAGTGAAAGAGCAGAACTTGCAATTAGTATTGCTGCATCTCTGACAACGTCAATTCCTGTGGCAGGCCCGCTATTGCGTGACGCGATGTTAGGTAGTGGATTCTCCGACTTTGTATTAAGATTCTATGCACAACATGTTTTCTTGTTACCTATTGTAATGCTAGGTCTAATGGCAGTTCATTTCCCAAGGTTCTTGGTATTTGATGTGCCTATGGTCATGGCCATCGGAGGTGCTATTCTGATCACAGGTGGCGTGTTTCCAATTGATATGGGATTCAAGTTTGAGCCTACTGTACCGCCAGGTGTAACGGTTCCTGAGTGGTATCTGACAGGAATTTATGCATTCATGAGGACACAGTATGACAAGTTTGTTACAGGACTCTTGTGGCCTCTGTTATTCATAATATCCATTTTACTAATTCCATTCATCGATAGATACAAGAAATTCTCATGGAGAGATAGACCACTTGTCACAGCATTTGGTATTACTAGCCTAGCTCAAATCATGGTTACTACTTATTGGGGATTCTATATTTCGCCTGACATCTCAATTCCATTAGTAGAACGTTTGGTAATTGATCCAATATTCTTCTATTCTACAATGATATTGTTGGTACCATTAGGATTTGGATTTACGTACATGATGATTAAACTTGCAAATGAAGCTGAAAGAAAGTCAAAACTAGCAAAAAGTACAGGCCCAAAGAAGGTAGCCACTATCAGTCTTTCTGAAAAATGGATCAACTGGCTACTAGTTGCACTGTTAGCATTCCAGGTATTCCTAAACATTGCAGCATATAATGCTGCTTTAACAGGAATGAAGAACATATCATTATTCTTTATAGGAATAATCTTGTTGGTATTTGCAGCATTCTTCCATGTCTATAGATATTCTATTAGTCAAGAAAAGAATGCTCCACCACCAGCGCCAGCTCCAGTACAGGAAGAAAAACCAAGATTGGCTGAACCAGAGGTATCTCCTGAATCAAATAAACTTCCAGAAGAAGATGCTTCAAAAGTAAAACCAGAACTAAAAGAACTATCTCCAGAGATTCCTGCAAAGACTCAAGCAGATTTAGGAGTTGGTGCAGATAACAATCCAAATATTGGTTCTGGTGATCTTAACAAACCATGATCTCAAAAATTCTAAACAAGCTTTATAAGAACTTGAGAGGTTAAAAAATTTATGAGTGCTCCCACCTCTAGCCACGCATATGGTGTTGGTGTTATTGCAGTAATCGTTGCAATGTCCGTATTTGTAGTTTTTTACACTTCATTTTATCTTCCTGAATCTTTAGCAAAGCCATCTGTATCTGACCATATACTACATCCAGAAGAAGATTTGATTATTGAAATTGTTCCAGGTGCAGTAATTGAAGGAAATGAGAACTATGTTCCAAACAAAGCTACTGCATTGTTAAATATCAATAACAAAGTAATTTGGCAAAATAATGATGATACTGCACATACAG
>JAOTZM010000043.1 GCA_029861345.1 Candidatus Nitrosopumilus sp. | reverse complement strand
TGGTAGGTCCAGTAGTAGAAGAGTTGGCAAATGATTATGATGGCAAAGTAAAATTTGTCAAGGTTAATGTTGATGAGGCCAATGAATTGGCATCAAAATACAACGTCTTTAGTATTCCAACATTAATTCTCCTTAACAAAGGTGAAATAGTTAGCCAACAAGTAGGTGCTGCTTCTAAAGAATCATACAAAAATATGATTGAAAGAGCACTTGCATAAATTCCAAATACGTTTTTTCTCTTTTTTGATTCTATAGATAATTAATAAAAAATGAGTCATTAACCATCTCTTTCTAGTCGTCGTTTTTCTCTTTGAACCTTTATTCGGAATCATAGGGTATGCAGTTTTTTTCAATGTTTTTGCTTTCTTTGCTGCTTCTGCTCTTTTCTTAAATTCTGCAGATTTATTAGTAGATATTTTCTTTGGCGGAGTTTTTTTCTTTGCTGCCATTGTAACTAAAAAATACTTGCATATCATAATGCCACATAGAATATTTTTGATAAACTGATTTAGTTCTGATATGCGAATGAATCCATTAATGATGTTATTCGTATGATGGGTGTGACAAGAGATGAGATAATTAATTCACAATATGCAAAAATTGCTGCAGTTTCAATAATCTGATTCAGTTAATTTCATTAGGATTAATTCTTAGCTATTTAAAAAAATAACATTTAAGCAATTCATAACTTGAACGTGAATAATGAAAGAAAAAATTGATGACTATCCCAAAATAGGAGTTGTTGTTATCGCTCGAAATGAGGCTGAAAACATTCATGATACTCTTAATGCTTTATTCAAACAAACAATACCATTAAGCCAGATAATACTGGTTGATGATAATTCCATTGATGATACCTTAAAAATTGCTAAGAATTTTGATGTTAAGATTTTGACTTTTCCTGAAATCCATGATAATTGGATAACACGTCCAGAGCTTGCAAAGATTTTCAATTATGGTCTAGAACAATTAGATGTTGATAATCTAGACTTTATTTCAATAGTTGGCGCCGACCACATATTATCCCATGACTATTTTGAGCAGGTAACTGGAAGGATGACATTAGATGATTCGGTTGTTGCCTCTGGTGCAATACAAGGTGAAATTGCCACTGCACCAAGAGGATCTGGGCGTGTTATCAGAAAAGAATACTGGAAAAAAATAGGATCCGAATTACCAGTAAATTTTGGTTATGAAACGTATGTATACGTAAAGGCAATGCAGTTGGGTTTCAATGTGAGTTATTATGACGATATTATAACAAAGACGTCAAGACAAACTGCCATCACTTACAAACCCATAATGTATTATCATTACGGATATGCTATGCGCGCTCTTGGTTATCCTTTCTTACATACATTTCTAAGAGCAGTATTATTATTAAAACGTGGAAAAGGTTTGAAGAGTTTTAGATTATTTCTTAAAGGATATTTTTCAAATAAGGACACATTTTATGAGGAATCACTTAGAAATTTTATATCAAAACGATACAATACAAGACGTGTTCTCTCTAACCCTACTGGCAAAATTAAGAGATTTATGGACACTAAATACTGATCCTAAAGTAATTAATATTCCAAAAATGGAGGCAGACTATGTCATTTGGTGAAGTAGATACACTAAACATGTTATTTGATAAACTAGATGCATTGTTTAATGAGTCTCAAGGATACTATGAATCATTTCTGGATACTAACAATATGTACAAAAAAGGTCAGCTTAATGACAAAGAATTCTTTCAAAAATTAGGTGATTATGTAGTGGCATATTCTGCGTTAGAATTTTTAGCAGTCAAGGTAATGTTTGAAATGAGAAAATCGCTTGGTTCAGGTTCTGGAAATACACAGTCTCCTGGTTTGATGCCCGGCATGGGAAATCCTGGAATGATGGCTGGTGGAAGTGGAATTCCACCAAGAGCAGGGACTGCAGCAAATCCAGTTGGTGGAGGACCGCCAGGAATCGTTTCTGCACAAGAAGCATTTGGAGATGTTGGAACTTTACCATCACCTGATCCTTCTATGATGCCAAGAAGAACAGTTGCACCAAGTGAAGGTGGATGCTCATCATGTGGTGCTGAACTAAGACCAAATGCAAAGTTCTGCACAAAGTGTGGAACTAAATCTTAATTAGGTATCAAAAAATTATTTTCCTAGTCTTGTGTTGTACCACATTCAGGGCAAAACTTTGCTGTGGCAGAAAGATTTGTTCCGCATTCTGAACAAAACTTTCCGTCTGTCTTTTCTTCATTGTAAGCATTTCCTACAAACGCTGAACTTCTAACTGCACCTGATGGTTCATATTTTTCATCATCAATCAAGACAGGTTGAAAGTCTTGTTCTGTCAAAAAGGTCATCATTCTTGGAATTCCTTTTCCTTCGTTTTTTGGATCTGGCACTGAATCTCCTAACCAAAATGCAAATCTCATTAAAGTTAATTCTGGAGTAGAAAATGCCAAAGTATGCTTTGACATGTATTCTTGTGCTGCTTTTTTACCGTCAAAAACTTCCATAAGGTTTGTATTTTTTATTTATGTATAATAGTTTCTGGAAAAGTGGACCGGGAGGGAATCGAACCCTCGACATCCTCGTTGCGAACGAGGCATTATACCCCTAAACCACCGGCCCTCGAATTACCTCTTTTGGTTTCGTTTTTATTCATTTTCTCAACAAATTGGCCAAAATGTATGATTTACAGTCATCTATATCTTGATTCTTTTAGATTCAAAGGAATAATATCGTCAACGTATTCAATAGCTAAATCCTTTATGAAATATCGTTGAAGATATCTTGCTTGCCTCAGTCTATTTGAGATCTACAACTGATTACATTTTAGAAGTAAGATTGAATACTATTTTTCTAATCCTATATACTGATGCTATAATTCTCAATTAATAAAAAAGAATGAAATCATTCTTCATCTAGGATTAGCCAACTTAATCCCATAGCATCTTCAGCACTAGGCATCTCATTTATTTCACTTTTGTAATCTACCATATCTTTGAATAGTCAAATTTGGTTAAAACCATCACGAATGATTTATTCAGATCAATGATTCATGTAATTTTTAAGAAAAGTATTAGAAAAAAGAAATGTTATGTGCGTCTTAATGAAGTCTTTTCATTTTGAGAATTTGCAGAAATAAAATTAAGTAGCAAAATCTAATACTGCCATTCATCAGTTAGACCATTCCAGAGTGAACGCATTGGGGATGGATCTTTGTCTATTTCTTCTGTAATTCTATTTTTTAAAACAAAGAAGAAATTTTCCATAGCATCTATTCCACCATCAACATACAACTCATGACCAATCTCTGTGATTCTTTTGTGTTTTTCAAAAATCTTTGAAGAGTCAGGATTCTGCAAGCAAAATGTCATCAAGTCTATTAGCTCTTCTTCTAGCATGAAATCCAAGATATTTTATTCAGAATTCTAGTCAAATTTAGGTTTTAAGATTAAAAAAAGAATATACTATCGGAAATTATCTATCTATTTTTTTCTTTAGAGATTTCTTTGCAATTCCCTTTAGAACCCATTTTTCTCTCCGTAGCTGCTTTCTTTGTGATTTTCTTTTTGGATGCAGTTTTTTCCAGTAGAGATCAATGTCTAATGGTGTTATTGGACCGACATAATCAAGGATGAAATGAACGAATGACGATTCTAGTTGACAAAACAATCAGAAAGTCTATCAACAAGGTTGTTTGATTGAAATAACATGAAGGGTTTTTTTAAAAAATTCACAGGAGACACCTCACATGGAAGGGCATGCAAAGATTGTGGACATAGCGAATTTTCTCATCATTTGAAAATACTAGAACCTGATCCACGGGCTAAGGCTTACAATAACAAATCATTAAGAGTAAACTGCAAAGAATGCGATTGTACTCAATTTAGATGAGTAATGACATGACAATATCTAAGAAATACGAATCTGATATTTTTTAAAGATTCAATTATAAAATACATCCAAAATATTGTTATTGTTTGAATTATAGTTCTTTGAGGAAGATTCTATATGTAGATCTTCCAAATATGGTATGCAATCAGTAATCATTTCAATATTTGTTAGAAACTGCCACACTTTTTCAATTTCTGAATTTATTGTATACTCTTTTTTAAATAGCAGTTCCAAACTAATGCCAAACATTTGTTGTACTCACATATGTATCATAATGAGAATTTTGGTCTGATAATCCCCTATCATTTTATTAGAAATGGACTCAACAACTATTCATGGACACCTCAGAAGATATATTGAAAGATGTAGAAAATTTCTGTGTAAAACTTAGACCGATAGCAGATGTTTGTTATCTGGAACATAAATTTAATGATCAAATAATACCCATTGCAAAGAAATTTGACATTCTAGGTCTGCCTGTACCAAAAGAATTTGGCGGTAGAGAAGCAGACATTTTTACATATATCAAATCTTTTGAAAGAATCGGTATTGAGGGTACTGGAATAAGCACTGTTTTATCAGTACATAGTTCTCTTGTACAAAAAACACTGATGAAATTTGGTACCGATAAACAAAAGGAGAGATATCTAGAGCCTTCAGTAAAAGGAGATATTATTTTTGCATTTGGGTTAACAGAACCAAATGCTGGTAGTAACCCTCAAGAGCTCCAAATGAATTTTAAAAAAGAACAGAATTCGTATATTCTCAATGGTACTAAATATCTGATATCTAATGGGACTATTGCAGATACAATACTCGTATTTGCAAAAAGTACTATTGATGATAAGACGAGTGCTTTTATGATTAATACAAACCAAGATGGTTTTGAGAAAGAAGAGCTTGCTTCTAAGATGGGTACACCCACAACTGACACGGGCATGTTTGAGTTAACTGATTTTAAAATCTCTACTGACAACCTTGTGGGAGAAGAAGGACAAGGCT
Organism: Candidatus Nitrosopumilus sp.; assembly: GCA_029861345.1. Classification (GTDB taxonomy): domain Archaea; phylum Thermoproteota; class Nitrososphaeria; order Nitrososphaerales; family Nitrosopumilaceae; genus Nitrosopumilus. Next base: position 6,580 of record JAOTZM010000043.1, on the reverse strand, counting down.
GGCAAATAGCAAAACATGCTTTGATTGAAGGAAGACTTGGAGTAGCAGCTGGTTGTGTTGGAAGCATCAAAGACTGTCTGATTGAATCTATTGAGTATTCTAAAGAAAGAATGCAATATGGGAAAGCAATTGCGAAACACCAATTAATCCAGGAACACATAGCGGGAATAGAAGTTCACTTAAGTTCTGCTGAAGCTATGGTGAATAGAGCCGTGACTATCAAAGACAAATGGGATAAAAATCCTGAAGACAAAGAATTGATGAAAAAGGCTGATCTTGCCATTGCTGAAGCCAAGTTGTTTTCTGCTAATGCTGCATTTGATGCAGCAGACAAAGCTGTGCAAATATTTGGAGGTAGAGGATGGTCATTCTGGTATCGTCCTGGAAGACATCTTGTAGATACTAGAGTGTGTAAAATATACGAAGGTACAGAGGAGATATTGAAGTTAAAGATCGCTGCGGGTGTTTTAGGGAATCAGTATCAGGCATATTATTAAAGAATCCAAAATTATCTAAAAAAATAAAAGAGAGAATAATACATCTTGTAAAAATTAAATATACAAAATTAGGGAAATAGCAGTTGCTTTAACTGTAATCAAATTTTGGCAAAGATAAAAAGAAAAAAGAGAAGTTATTCTGCTTCTTCTTCGCCTACAGGTTCAGTTCCAGTATATATAAAGGCATGAGTTGGTGAATTGTACCGCACATAGCAAGGTTTCTCATTTCGTAACATGTCCACTATTCGATCTAATTGGTTTTCACTTGCCCTGAGATAAACTCGTGTTGGAAATCTGGTTGTGTCTTCTGAATTATCTGGTATTACTTGGCCTTCTTTGAAGAATGCTATGAATCCAAGTAATTCGTTTTGGTTGTTGTAGAAAGTTAACTGAGCGATTTTATCGGATTCAGAAGGTCGTCTTCCATAGTATGCCAGTTGGTATTTTGCAATTGTATGGGTTGTTGCCATTGATTTGATGACAAAAATGGTGCAATAAAATTGATGCTAATATAAAAAAGAAGAATCTATGTTGTTGCAGTTTGAAATACAATAATTTCGTAGTTTGCAGGCTCATATCCTTGATCTTTATTATATTTCATGGATGTAACAAAACCAAACAATTCCTTTGAAGTATCTTAACGCATAATAGACTGCAAAAGCAAAAAATCTCTAAATGACGTATGATACTATAATTACTGATTCACACATTATCCTTCCGCAAGGAATGGTAGACAAAAATATCCTAATTGATGAGGGAAAAATTGTCGGATTTACAAATGATACTCCTTCTTGTGATAACAAAGTAAATGGCAATGGATTGATTTCAGTTCCTGGTCCAATTGATACTCATGTTCACTATGGTGTATATTCCCCAATTAATGAAGCAGCAAAAACTGAATCTCATGCTGCAGCAATAGGTGGAATTACAACAATGATGAGGATGCTTAGATTGGGAGATCCTTTTTCTAGCTCATTACAAGCACAGCTTGATGCAGCAGCTCAAAACCATTATGTTGATTATACAATTCATGCTTCTGTTTTCACTCCACAACAAATCAATGAGATGAATTTTTGTGTTAAAAAAGGAATTACATCCTTTAAAATTTACATGAATCTTGGAGGAGAAGTTGGTCATGTATACATGGATATGCCGCCCAATTCCTCTCAACTGGTTGCAGCTCAAGTGGATGTTACTGATGAAATAGTTGAACAAATTATAAAGACTGCAGCTTCTCTTGGTTGTCCAGTATTAGTCCATGCAGAAGACTATGAATCATGTGGATGTGGAATTAAAACTGCAAAAGAAAAAAAGCAAGATGGATTATCTGCTTGGTCTGAGAGTCGTTCTCCTGAATTTGAGGCAAAAGCAATAAAGACTGTCTCAAAGTTTGGAAGAGATTATGACTGTGTCATCTATTTTGTTCACATCGGATCAGAGAGAGCACTGGCACAGATTGAAGAAGAGAAAAAACTTGGAACAAAAATTTTTGTAGAGACTTGTCCTCACTATCTTACACTATCTTATGAAAAGCAAGAGGGATATCTTGCTAAAGTTATGCCTCCAATAAGAACAGAAAATGACAGAAAAGCAGTTTGGAATGCTCTTTCTCAGAACCTAATTGATACTGTGGGTACAGATCATGTGGCAAACCAGCTTAGGCTCAAACTAGGTGGAGATGATGTTTGGGGAGCTCTTGCAGGGTTTCCAGGAATAGGGACAGTTATTCCAATATTACTCAACGACGGTGTAAATCAAAATAGAATAACTCTTGAACAATTTGTGCAATTTACTAGTCAAAATGCAGCCAAAATTTTTGGAATGTATCCACAAAAAGGGATACTAGAGAAGAACTCTGATGCAGATATTGTCATGATCGATTTGAAAAAAGAGAAAAAAGTAACTTCGGATTTGTTTGGCGGCTTTTCTGATTATATTGTGTATGAAGGAAGAAATCTGAAGGGATGGCCAGTTAAAACAATTGTTAGGGGAGAAATAGTTGCTGATGACTTTGAAGTGATAGGGAAACTCGGTCATGGCAAACTAGTTGAACGAAAAATTAATCACTTTACAAAATAACAAACCATTAATTTTTTTACGATTCCTTTTTATGATTTAAATCCAAAGCATAATCAATGCACTTTCAAATTCAATTTGTATTTGTAATTATTCTCAGTATTTCTATTAGTCCTATTCTTTCTGAGACTTCGTTTGCTCAACAAAAAATGTCTCCACATTATCAATGGAAAAAATTTGCAGATCCTGATACACTAATCTGTAAACAAGGACATCTGTTGTTACAAAAGAATGATGAAAATCCAGCATGCGTCATGCCATCTACATATTTGAAATTAATTGATAGAGGATATGGTAATTATGATTCATCAATCATGAGTAAACGTCCTGAAATGATGAATCATTTAATGCAAAATATTACATCAAATGAAAGCCTAATGTATCATTGGCATGATATGCTCCAAAGAAATCCTAGTATGATGACACAAACCATGAATAATTGGATTATTCAAATGAAAGAAAATCCTGAATTTTTAAAGAATATGTTAGGTCCAATGACTAGTGATCCTAAGTTACGTGAAAAAATGATTCAAACAATGAAAAATCACCCTCACATGGAAAATTCTCTTAAAGGACATTCTAAATGGATGAACTCAGTCCATCAACCAATGATGGGTTCTGGTATGGGACAGGGAATGATGCCTAAAACTGAGTGTGAATGGTGCCCTGATTACCAAATGAGTACTAGTCATGAACATTCCAAAAAATTTGCTAATTCTGATAAAATGATGGACGTGATATACGATATGTGGATAAATTCTGGTATAAGTCAGGATATGCATACACTAATGCTTGAAGACCCTTCTCATATGGCACTAATGTCTGAACATATGATGAAGCCAATGCTTGATGCAATAATGGATGATCATGAATTACGAGTCAAAATAATTGATTTGATGTTAGAACATCATGACTTTATGAATTCAATTCAACATGACAATCCAACCGGTGGATGATCTTTTTAAGAAATTTGAAAATCACTTTAGATAATCTCTGAATTGTTTTAATCATGAAAAAGGTAAATTGTATTTATTGACCAGAAAAAAAGTTGATAAAAAATATTCATCACAATTAGATGATTTAATCAGGATTCTAAAAAATACAAAGTTTCTAACTAATAATAAAGTCGAGTCTGCATTTAGAAATATTCCCAGACATGAATTTGTTATGCCATCGGAATTAGATAGAGCATACTATAATGAACCACTTCCAATTATGAAAGGCCAAACTATTTCTCAACCTGGGGTAGTATCAAGAATGACAGAATGGTTAGATATCAAGAATGGCCAAAAAATTCTTGAGATTGGCACTGGTTCTGGCTGGCAGACTGCAATTCTTTCCTACTTGGTAGAAAATGGAATTGTTTATTCTGTTGAAATTCATCCAGAACTAGTAAATTTTGCAAGAGAAAATCTGAAAAAATTGGAAATAGATAATGTTCATGTGATTTTAGATGATGGTAGCGTGGGTTATCCAAAAACATCCCCTTACGATAGAATCATAATTACTGCAGCATGTACAGAAATTCCTTTACCTTTGTTTGACCAATTAGGTGAGAACGGACTCATAATTGCACCTGTTGGGGACTCATCTCAATCGTTAGTTGTGTTAAAAAAGACTTCTGAAGGTATTATTGAAATTAAAAATCAATCAAACTATGTTTTTGTTCCTCTACTAGGAAAATTTGGCAAAAAAGGTTGAATTTATGAAGACAGTTTAGAGAATATCGAATTTGCCATTTATTTTAGCTTTGTAAATCACATCTGGTTTTTTAAGAAAAATTCCGGATTCAAGAACACCTGTTGTTTGTTTAATTTTTTGAGTAAGTACTTTGGGATTTTTTATTATTCCAAAATCACAATCTAAAATTATATTGCCATTTTCTGTAAAAAATGGGTAACCTCTATCAAGTGAACGTAGTTGTGTCTTTCCTCCAAGTTTTTTGATAGATTCTATCACTGAATTCCTAGCAAGTGGATGAATTTCTACTGGAACAGTTCTTGTAAAATTTTTCACAAACTTTGTTTTGTCTGCCATAACTACAATCTTTTTTGCAAGACCAAACAAAATATTTTCTCTTAGTAATGCTCCACCACCACCTTTGATTACATATTTTTGAGAATCAATTTGGTCTGCTCCATCAAATACAACATCAATATGATTTACTTGATCAATCTCTACTAGAGGAATTCCTTGTTTTTCTGCAATCAATTTGATTTGTAGAGAGGTTGGAACTCCTTTGATACTATAATTTTTTAGTTTGATTAATTTTGCAAGTGATTTTACAAGTATCGTAGCTGCTCTACCGCTACCGAGTCCAATTACATAATCATTTTTAACGAATTTTAACGCATGATTTGATAATGCCGATATGGCATCATCATAGGACAATTACTCTACCTCTGCTTGATCTAGCTTTGATAGAACTTTCATGATATCGCCTTTGATTTTATCTAAATCATCTACATCATCATCAAATTCATCCTCTAATGCTGCTTGTTTTGGTTTTTGTTGTGGTTCTGGGAGTGCCTTGTGTTCTGTAATTTTTGCAACTTCTTTGTTAATATCAGGTTGAGTTTCTAATTTTTGTTCAGGCTTTGGTGTTACTGATTGAATGATCTCAATTTTGTCTTCAACTTTTGGTTTTAGTTGAATAATTTCTTGAACTATCTCTTCTTTTGGTTTGATAATTTCAGATTGAATTATTTTTGGTTGTGGCATTGGTTTTACAATCTGTTGTTTTGAGTCGTCTTTTTCAAATAATGGGAATTTTGATTCCTTTCCTGAAATATTTGTTAAAGTAGTTAATTCAAATGATTGTCTTGATTTTGTTGGAGGAATCTCAATTGGTTCCATCTTTGTCTTTTTTGATTTCTCAAAGCTAAATGTGTCTTTAAATGATTTTGAGATCTGTTGTTTTGTTTCTTGCTTTTTTGTTTCTGGTTCTTTTATTTCAGGTGTTTCTATTTTTGTACTTGTCATCTTTGATGATAACTCATACAATCTATCATCTAGTTTTGATAATTTTTGATCCATTAAAGTAATTAGACCATCCCCTACTGGACCCAAATCTGGATGCTTACTTGCTTGCTCAAGTTTTTCTAGTTTAGCTAAAATAATTCCTAACTGATGTTGATATTTTAGTAACAGTTTATCTTTTTGAATTTTAGAAAACTCAGAGTCTACTTGATATAATCTTGAAATTGTTTTAGTAAGAATATCTTTTTCAATTTTTAGAGAATTAATTTGATTTTTAATGTGTGAACTTGCACCAATACTGAGTAATTGATTTTTATCCCTTGGCATTTTTCGTACTGCAGCTGCTGTAGCTACACCTGCTAATGAACTAAGAATAAGAGCAATTTCTTGCATCTATGTATACCATTTAATCCAGGAATACTTTCTGCGTTTGGCCTCTGGAAATCCACAACTTGCACATTGGTGATGACGTTTATGAAGTGAGTTTTTACCACATCTTCTGCATCTGATGTGAACTTTTTTCTTTGTAAAACCACCCATAGAAGTTGTACCTTTTACCATCTCAATTCACCTAATTCTGTGCGGGTGGAGGAGATATCATAACTACATTGTCTCCTCTAACTACAATGGTTCCAAGGCCTTTTGAATCGCCTTCAGTAGGAATCTCCTCTGAAGAGTCGAGTAGCAGATTCATGTGTTGATCAAAACCAAGTAGATTTCCTCTAATTGTTTTGCTACCTTTGAGTTTTATCAATACAACTTGATTGATACTCTCATCCAATACTTTTACTGCCATATCAACGGACATCTATTTCACTTATTGGCTATGATATTGAGGGATTATATTAAAATTTCATTGGTGTAACTATGAGCTATGGCCTGTGAGGCAAGTTTGACACTTTTTTCCTAGATTTTTGATGATTTCATCTAAAATCTTTTGCCCATCTTTTTTTGATGCTTTTGTAGGGTCGCCCCAAATCCCATTTTTAGTAGCTTTAGGAAATGACTGATTAGCTAGTTTTCCAAGT
>JAOTZM010000144.1 GCA_029861345.1 Candidatus Nitrosopumilus sp. | reverse complement strand
TTTGTGTGTATGTGCTTCCGAATAAGGTTGCCCCCATTACAGCTACTGCTGCAATTGTAAAGAGCATACTAACACGCTTATTCATTAAGCACGATGATTAGTGAATCCTATATAATAATTGTCATTGAGGAGAATTATGAAATTATGAAATTTTTTGAAAAAGAATGAATAATGGGGGAAAACAAGGATAAACAACATGAAATTTAGATTAGATGAAGATTCACTTGGAAAAGTCAAAATCCCTGCTGATGCATATTATGGGGCATTTACTGGAAGAGCGATCCAACAGTATCACGTCACTGGAAATAAAAGCCATGAAAATTTGGTAAAGTCCTTTGTAATGATTAAACGATCTGCAGCAGTAGCAAACATGAAGACAAAAGCAATTGATGCAAAGCGCGGCAAGGCCATAGTTTCTGCATGTGACAAAATACTGTCTGGAAAATATGTTGATCAGTTTGTAGTTGATATGATCAATTCTGGTGCAGGTACTGCATTTAACATGAATTCTAATGAAGTGATAGCAAATGTTGCACTAGAAGTACTACATAAGAAGAAAGGACAATACAAATTCCTACATCCAAACGATCATGTCAACATGTCACAGTCAAGTAATGACACATATCCAACTGCTATGCATGTGGCAATTTTGATGAATCTAAAAGAAACAATTCCAGCTATTGATATTTTGATAAAGTCATTATCTAAGAAAGCAAAACAATTTTCATCATTTAAGAAAATTGGAAGAACCCATTTGATGGATGCATTACCAGTAACGTTGGGTAGTGAATTTGCAGCTTATGCAACATCAATTACTAAAGCAAGAAATGAGATTGTTGCATCACAAAAAGAATTACAAAATGTTGCCCTTGGTGGAACAGCTGTAGGTTCTGGTGCAAACACACCAAAAGGTTACAGAAAAATTGCTATATCAGAACTTGGAAAAATTTCAAAACTTTCGATAAAACCTGAAAAAGATATGCAGCATGGTTTGCAAAGCAAGTTTGCTGTTGCAAATATGTCAGGTTCTTTACGAAACTTGGCATTAGAAATAGGAAAGATTGCAAATGATATCAGACTAATGGCATCAGGTCCAATAGCAGGATTAGCTGAGCTAGGTATTCCGGCAGTACATGCAGGGTCATCCATCATGCCTGGAAAAGTGAACCCATCTTTAGCTGAATGCATGAACATGATATGCTTTAACATAATTGGAAATGATACCGCAGTTTCATATGCTGCACAAAGTGGGCAGTTTGAGCTAAATGTCATGTTACCTGGAATGCTAAAGTGCATGCTAGAGTCAACAGACATGCTCAAAAATTTCTTGCCAATATTTTCTGTAAATCTAATTGATGGGCTTACTGCAAATAAGGACAAGTTACGTGAGGATATTGAAAATAGCCCAGTAATTGTTACATTGTTGACTCCAAGAATAGGATATTTAAAATCCGCAGAACTCTTCAAAGAATCTCTAAAGACTGGAAAAACAATTAGAGAACTAGTGGTTTCAAAGAAACTAATGAGCAACAAAGAAATCGATTCACTGTTTGGATAGATAATGGCAAAGATTTTCGTAGAAGCTTACGGATGTTCAGCTAGTTTTGCAGATTCAGAGATGATTTCAGGACTGATTCAAAATGGTGGTCATACCTTAGTTGATAATTCTTCAGAATCTGATCTAAATATTGTAGTTACATGTTCTGTCAAAGATGCTACTGCAAACAAGATGATTCATAGAATAAAATCATTAAAAACAAAACCACTAGTTGTGGCAGGATGCCTCCCAAAAGCAGAAACGAGTACTGTAGAAAAATTCACAGAAAATGCCAGTTTACTTGGACCAAACTCATTAGGAAGAACACTTCAGGTCATTGACTCTACATTAAAAGGCAGAAAACAGATTGCGCTAGAAGATTCAGATTTATCAAAGATAGGACTTCCAAAGGTTAGACTGAATCCGGCAGTAGGGATTGTGGAAATTGCAAGTGGATGTATGAGTGAATGTACTTTTTGCCAGACAAAATTATCCAAAGGAGATCTTTCAAGTTATAGATTAGGAGATATTGTAAGACAAGTCCAAACAGAAATCAAGGAAGGGTGTAAAGAAATTTGGTTGACATCTACAGATAATGGGTGTTATGGATTTGACATTGGAACTGACCTACCATCACTAGTAAATGCGGTTGCTGAAATTCCAGAGGATTTTATGATTAGAGTGGGCATGATGAATCCGATGTACATGCCAAGAATCAAAGAAGACCTGATAGAATCGTACAGTAATGACAAAGTCTTCAAGTTTCTCCACATTCCAGTACAAAGCGGAAGTGACAAAGTACTACACGATATGAAAAGAGGGCACACTTCTAACACATACAGAGAAATCGTAAAAAAGGCAAAAGAAAGATTTATGGATTTTACAGTTTCAACTGATATTATAGTTGGATTTCCTTCTGAAACTGAAGAAGATTTCCAAAAAACAGTAAACTTACTTGATGAAACAAGGCCAGATGTGGTAAATCTGTCAAGATATAGCGCAAGGCCAGGTACAGAAGCTGCCGAATGGGAACAAATTGATGTTTCCGAGGTTAAACGAAGAAGCAAATTAATTTTTGAGCAGATCAATAAAATATCAATTGAAAATAACAAAAGGCGGATCGGCTGGACTGGCAAAGTACTATTTGATGAAAAGACAGATGAGGGCATCAAAGGTAGAAACTTTGCTTACAAACCTGTTTTTGTCCGAGATGAAGTAGAGATCGGTCAATACCGCACGGTGCAAATTACTGATGTTACTGTAAACACTCTTCTTGGAAAGATCGTAAGCTAAATTTTTTAGATCTAAAATTTGATTAAAGAAACGTAAGAAGGTTTTTTATCTAAATCAGAGAATAGGATCTGAAATGAGTTTTCAAGTAAAAGAACCAATTTTAGTTATAGGCTTGGGAGGGGTAGGCTCAAAATTAGCAGTTAAAGCAAAAGATGCCCTTAATTCTGATTGTCTATTAATTAGCAATGATACAAAAGATTTCTCTTCAGGGAATCCATCTATTCACGTTTCAACAGATTCAGTAGTTAATCCATCTGTGAAACTAATCAGAGGTTCAACATACAATGTTGTTGATCAAATAAAATCAAAGATTGCAGGCTATTCCACAGTAGTATTGATGAGCAACCTAGCGGGAAAAGCAGGATCGGCCATGGCTCCAGTGGTATCAGAGATATGCAAAGATTATGATCAGGGATTAGTTTCATTTGCAATTATGCCTTTCAAGTATGAAAAAGACAGAATTTTCAACTCCGGAGTATCTCTAAAAAGAGTTAGGGAGAATTCTGAAGTTACCATTGTGCTTGATAATGATTCGTTACTTGAGAGCAATCCAGATTTGAGTCCTAAAGCATGCTATGATATTGCAAACTCTGCAATCATGTATGTGGTAGAATCATTGGATTCATCAGAAATTTCTGCTAAAACAAACATTCTCACAACAAGCAAAGATGGACAAAACATAGAAGATTCACTTAGAGATTCATTGAAAATGCTTTATGGAAACGCTCCACCAAATGCCGTTACACGCTCAATGTTGTATGTAGTAGGAGGAAGTAACATTCCAGTGGGAGTCTTAAACTCAATTACAAACATTACAAGTGGAATTCTAAACGAGAACAACTCGCAGATAGATATGACATCAAATGCTGATGAATCTAAAGTAGTAATGTTATCCTCCATTCAAGGGATGACAAAATTTGATAACTATGATCCACTTGGAATGATTCCACAAGAAGACACACTTGATTGGACTACGCCAGATTGCAGTGTAGACTATAATTTGGATCTATATCAACTAGAATAAAATTATTTTTTAAAATTATAATTTTTTAAAAGAAATTATTATTTTGATTCTTTCTTTGGTGCTTCTTTAGCTGGTTCTTCTTTTGGTGCTTCTTTAGCTGGTTCTTCTTTTGGTGCTTCTTTAGCTGGTTCTTCTTTTGGTGCTTCTTTAGCTGGTTCTTCTTTTGGTGCTTCTTTAGCTG
>JAOTZM010000078.1 GCA_029861345.1 Candidatus Nitrosopumilus sp. | reverse complement strand
TTTGGTGCTTCTTTAGCTGGTTCTTCTTTTGGTGCTTCTTTAGCTGGTTCTTCTTTTGGTGCTTCTTTAGCTGGTTCTTCTTTTGGTGCTTCTTTAGCTGGTTCTTCTTTTGGTGCTTCTTTAGCTGGTTCTTCTTTTGGTGCTTCTTTAGCTGGTTCTTCTACTTTGTCTTCAACTTTTTTGGTTTCTTTTTCAGGGGTTACTTTAGACTCTACTTCTTCATCATATTGAGAAACAAGAACATAACCTTCATCGGTCTTACTCATTCTGACTCTAATTTTTCTAGGAGGACTTCGTACACCTCTTGCCCAAACTTGATGGGCAAGTTCTTCTTCGATTTTAATTTCCTCTACTTTCATATGATGACGAGCAAATTCTTTAATCATATTAATTGCTCTAACGGCTCTGTGTTGTGATTGTGAGAGCAAAACTTTTCCTAGATTAATCGTATAAACTCTTTCTAAATCTTGAGACATCTATCCTACCTCCACATCAGTTGATCTCCAAGCTCTACGTTTTGGATTTGTTCTCACACCTCTCTTAGTTTTGAGAATTATCCAAGCTGGTACTGGTGAGGCCTGCTTTGTTTTTTTTAGCAGGCGAATCTTTCTTGGAGAAGACTTGCGTGCAGCCATAGATTTTCAGGCACGAAGAGCTCTTTTTAAATGAATCTCAGGGTGTTAGTTGGTTTTGTAGCTGTTTTAAGATTCTAGCTGAAGCCCCCCACACTATTTGATTTTGATATTCAAAAGTATACATTTCTTGAATTATGTTATGAGAGGGGTTAGGATCATTTGCCATGGTTTTCAAAAAGGGTTCTAGAGGAATGCGAAAAATCTTTTCAACTTCAGCATTTGCTGCAAGTGTTGGAATCTTATCAATTACTGAAACAAACGGTAAAATCAAAAAACCAGAATTCAGAGTAATGACAGGTTCCAGTTGACCAATTACCTGATCTCTAGTAATTGTCAATCCAATTTCTTCACTAGTTTCACGCAGTGCCGTTTCTAAAAGATCTGAATCATTATTGTCTAATTTTCCACCAGGAAAAGAAATTTCACCTGCATGAAATTTCATATGTTTAGGTTTTTCAGTCATTACGACAATTGGTTCTTTACCATAAATTACAACAAGTACGGATGCCAATCTGTATCTACCGTCAGTTTCCAGTTTGGGATTGATTGTACTTGACAGTATAGATTTTAAATCATCTAAAAGCATCTTTTTTCTTTCCTAACATTCCATATGGGTTTTGGTATTCAAAGGTTTTAACCGAGGATTAAAAAATGACAATATGACAATCAGGTATGAAGCAAATCCACCCAAGATTTTACCTGGTGTAGATACAGATGAATCAATTACAAAATTTATCAAAAAAATAAAAATTATTTCAAAAAAAGTTGATGCAATACATCTTACTGAAAATGTGTTAGGATATCAAAGAGTGTCACCTATCGAAGTTGGGAAAATAATTAGAAAAGAAATTCCAGAATTGCCAATTACAGTTAGCTTAAGAGTAAGAGACAAGAGTGAAAAAGAGATTTTAGAATTTGTAAATAGTTACATTTCCATTGGAGTTTCAGGGATTTTGATACTCATGGGCGATCCATCACAAACTGGCAAGCCAGATTCAGGTCAGATTCCAAGCAAAGTCGTAAAGAGTCTCAGAGAAAAAAAGATTGATTTGAAAATTGAACTGTATCTTTCAATTTCAAACAAACCCAATTTTTCCAAAATTGGAAAAAAACTAGAGGCAAACCCCAAAGGATTCATGACTCAAGTGGTTCAAAACATAGAACAAGTACAAAATCTCTCAGACAATCTAAAAGAATTTTTAGTTATTCCAATTATTTTATTTCCTTCTGAGAAAAATGAAAAATCTGCCAAGTTTTTAAATTTAGACTTGTCATCATACAGCCAAGGATTTGAAGAACTAGTTAAAGAGGCGCATAAAATTACAGGAGACATATTGATTACATCGCCTGGTGATTTTAGTGGATTAAACGACTTTTTAGAAAAATCATTTGGTTAGAGAACAAAATATTTGGCTTCTGGGTGATGAACTACAATTGCCGCAGTTGATTGTTCAGGAATAATTTGTCCGGATTCAGTCAACGTCATTCCAGATTTTTCTGGTTGCAAAAGTTTCCACACTAGATGATGTTGTAATACGTCAGGACAGCTAGGGAATCCCCAACTATACCTTAGTCCACCTTGCTCCAAGTTCAATTCAGATTTTATTTTTTGATTAACCCATTCTGCTAGAGCTTCGGCAACTTCAACTGCCAACCCGTGCAGATAGTAAGCATCAGTGTACTTGTCTTCTTTATTCCAGTTTTCAATGATATCAGCAACCTTGTTACCTACCGTCACAGATTGGAATACAACAACATCATCTTCTCCAAAATAATCTGTCAGACACAGATGTTCAGGTTTTGTAGACCTTGGAAAATCTAATTCTACATCATCTCCTGTGGGATTTTCAACTAGCAATTTCCTGTCCTTATTGTGACATCTAAAATATCCATAGACAATCTCGGGCTCAAAGAGTTTCTCTCTAATAATTCGAATCTTCCATTCATTAAGCAAGGTTTCGTGATCTGCCTGGGATTCAGATCCTGCTTTACCCCTTAGGCCCCATGATAGTTTGAAGAGGGATTTTTTATCAATCATCTCCCAGACTTCCTCCATGTTGATTTGGTCTCCCTTTAGTCTAATTGGATCTCCGATTACTGTTGGAGTTGGGGGCGTAACAGGTTTGATCTGACTTTTTGGAATATTTGCACTATCAGTTATTTGGGTAGACTTTTCTTTCCAGGTTTCGAGTTTTTCTTTCCATTGAGCTAAAAGCCTTGGCTTTTCATCAGAGACTAGGGCATCCATTGTCTTTAGTCCCTCAAACATTGTATTGCAATAAAACACACCTGGCTCATAAATGCCGTCTTGTTTTGCTATCCTGTTGATGTAATTGCTGTTAATTGCAGCACCTCCACACATGATTGGAATTCCCATGTTGTTTTTTCTTGCATGTTCTACAAAGAACTGCATCTGCTTTGATGTAGATACAAGTAATGCAGATAGCCCAATTGCATCAGGATTTACCTCATCAATTTTTTCTAGGAATTTCTGCAAAGGGACCTGTTTTCCCAAATCATAAACAGTATAACCGTTATTTTGAAAGATTGTCTTTACTAGATTCTTTCCAATATCATGAACGTCTCCATAAACTGTTCCTAGAACCAGTTTTCCTTTACTAGAGTCTTCTTCTTTGACTAGGTATTTTTCCAGCTCCCCTACTGCAACCTTCATGCACTCAGCAGATTTTAAAACAAATGGCAGGATCAACTCACCTGAGCCAAACTTGTCGCCAACTTCCTTCATTGCAGGAAGCAAGTCCTCATTTAGTGTTCTGATGGCCCCGTCATGAGTAACTTCTGGTGGCACGTCAAGTGACAAGACACCGTCATCATTTGAAACAATTTTGCTTTTGCCTATTTTTTCAGCAATTGCAGATACCACATCATTTTGTATTCCGTCTTTGAGTCTGTTTACGATTCTAAAGTTTGCACGTTTACCAGGAGGCCAAGATGCATCAACATCTACCTTTTTTGCAATAGTACCTTGAGGTCCTGCCTTTTCAAAATATGAGATTAGTTCTGAAAGTGCATTTGAATTAGTGTTAAAGATTAGGTCTTCTGTCAGTTTTTTTTCCTTTTGATCAATTTCCCCATATGGGACAATCTCTTTTGCATTTACAATCGCAGTGTCCAGCCCTGACTTTACTGCATGATATAAAAAAACAGAGTTGAGAATTTTTCTAGCATATGGAAGAAGACCAAAACTGATGTTACTTAGCCCCAAAGTTGTAAAAGAATTTGGAAACTTTTCTTTGACCAGTCGGATTCCTTCAAGAGTGTTTTTTCCTGCATCAAGAAACTCATCCTCGCCTGTTGCAAGTGTAAATGTCAGAACATCAAAAATAAACTGCTCAATTTTTAGTCCATGTTTTTTTCCCGTCTCATAAAGCAGATCTGCAGTCTCTAGTTTTTCTTGAGGAGTCTTTGCCATCCCTTTTGGTCCAATACACAAAGCAATTGCAGGAAGACCATACTTTGCCATGAGTGGCGCAAGTTTTTCAAACCTACTTCCATCTCCTTCAAGATTAATGGAGTTGATAATTGGCCTACCAGGAATTTGTGCAACAGCTGCCTTGATCACATCAGGATCAGTAGAGTCTATCACCAGCGGCGCGTCAATTTCTAAGCTTAATCTTTTTACAAGATTTAGCATAAAGTCATGTTCATCAGAGCGCTCAGTTGTTGCTACACAAACATCAAGGCAGTGCGCGCCGTCTTCTGCCTGAGTTCTTGCCAAATCTATCAAACCGTCATAGTCATCATCAAGTACAAGTCGCTTGGCTTTGCGGGAACCCTGTGTGTTTATTCTCTCGCCAATTATCAAGGGGGCAGGAATCTGTTTTAGTTCTACGGCTTTTAATGCAGAGCTGATTCTTGGAACAGTCAATGTAATAAAATATCCAGAGTTTTTGTAAATACTTAACCCTCTACAGAGTTGTCTTTTTCGTCAATTACTTTACGTAGAGCAGCAATATGTTGTGGGTTTGTCCCGCAGCAACCACCAATTATTCGAACCTTTTTGAATCGTTCAAGAAAATCTCCTAGTGCTGCTCCCATTTTTTCAGGAGTCATCTTGTAGACTGCCTGGCCTCCCTGGTTTTCAGGCATTCCTGCATTTGGGACTACCAACAAGTTATGCTCATTTTGTTCATCAAGCCACCTTACACTGGGAGTCATTTCAATGGGTCCCGTTGAGCAGTTTAAACCAAAGACGTCAATTCCCATATCTGAAATAGTTGTGTATGCGGCTTGAATGTTTGTTCCAAGCAGCATCTTTCCATATTGATCCAGTGTGGTGTTTGCAATTATTGGAATCTTTTTTCCAGTTTTTTCCATTGCTTCATGGCATGCCTCAATGACTAGTTTGACTTCTAAGATATCCTGGCTTGTTTCAATTAGCAGTGCATCAACCTTTCCTAGAATCAATCCTTGTGCTTGAAGCTCAAACGCATCTCTGATTTCATCAAGGGGCTTTTGTCCCAAATCAGGATCATTTGAGCTTGGAAGATATCCGGATGGCCCCATTGAACCTATAGCATATCTTGGTTTCTCAGTGTATTTAGAGCAGGCCTCAACTGCAATCTCTGCAATCTTTTTGTTAAACTCTACGGTTTGATCACCATAGCCATACTCGTCTAGTTTTATTTTGTTAGAGCCAAAGGAATTTGTTTCAATACAATCAGCTCCTGCATCTAGATAATTTTTATGAATCTGTTTAATCCACTCAGGATGTGTTAATACCAAACCGTCATTGAAGCCGTCTTGGTTATTTGGAAAGTCTTCAGGTTTTGGATTATACTTTTGAATCTCAGTCCCCATTGCACCATCAAAAAGCAAGATTTGGTTTTCTAGTGCATCAAGGAATAGTTTTTTGGTAGTCATTTTGTTTTTGAGACGATTTTGGAGAGTTTAACTCTTTTGAGAAAAATAATCATGTCAATCTAGTGAAACGTATGTTGAAATTAGGTAGCATGTAATTTTTCTGTACATTTATGCAAAAGATTCAAGTAAACAATCTAGTCCGTAGTGCCACATTTTTTCAACATGCTGGAATTTCCATAGTTTTTGTGTTCATGCCAATAATTGCAAAAGGGGTTACTGACTCTATTTTTGAGATAGGACTGCTTGTTGCATCATTTAGTTTTGCTCAGATTTTGTCTGAGATTTATTTTGGGAGACACTCAGACAAAAAGGGAACCAGGCTCAAATTTATCAAGATTGGGTTTATTGGGTGTGCAGTAGCCTTTGGTCTGCACTACTTTGCAGAAGACATTAGCATGCTGTTTCTAGTAAGAATTGCAGCGGGGGTTGCAAGCGGAATAATGATTCCTGCAATGATAGCCTACGCATATGAGGCAAACCATGAAAAAAAGCGCGCAGCCACAGTAATCTCATTTCATGCCCTGGGATGGCTGGCAGGAATTGCCGCTGCTGGCTTTGCAAATGACCTAAAGCTGATTTTCCTGATCAGTGCCGCGTCATTTGTGATTGGGTTTTTGTTTACGATAAAGATGCCAAACCCGCCGCAAGAAAAAGAGTTGAAACCAGGAACCACAAAAAGAGTCATCTCAAAAAACAGATTTCTGTTCTTGTCTTTGCTGCTAAGGCACATTGGTGCAGCATCAGTGTGGACCATTCTTCCAATCATGCTAATGGAGAAACTGGGAGCTGAACTCTATGAGATTTCAATAGTCTATGTTGCAAACACACTGACTGCATTTATCCTGATGAATTTGATGGCAAGCAAGATAAGAATTTCAAATGTGACAAAGTTCAAGATTGGGATAGGTTGCACAACATTTGTCTTTGTAGGGTTAGCTCTAATCACTGACTGGTGGATGGCAATGCCGTTTATGGCATTGGTAGGTGGAACTTGGGCATTTTTGTTCATTGGCGGAAATTTTCACCTGATGGAAAACAATCCCCGTTCCACATCAACTGGAATATTTAGCTCGACTCTATCGATTGCAACCGTAATTGGACCAGTTACTGCAGGAAGTATTGCATTTGTCTTTGACTATGTTGCAGTAATGTACTTTGCAATCGCAATAATTGTTTGTGCGTTTATTGTTTCATTAAAGATAAAAAAACCGAAACAATCTCAATTCAAGATTTAAAACAATCTACTCATATGATTAAAAAAATTACTAGTGAAAAGTCTACCATACTTGCTGCGAAATAACAAAATAGCATCCAATGTTGGGAATATTATGTAACCATCTTGGATATGTCTGCTACTTCGGTAATGGTATGATTGACGTTACGGACAATTACTGATTTTTTGGATGCTTCAATACACAACGTAATCTCATTTACCATGTCTTTTACAGATAGCATCATGTCCTTGGAAGCTATACTTACATCCCTCACGTCTTGACCATTGATGCTCTCAGATCCATCATTAAATGAATCAATTTTATCTTTAATTGATTTCATCAAATCAGATGCATCATACATAACATTTGTTTCTCTTAGATGATTCATGGTATTTTCCATCTTGCCTGATGTCTCACTCATGCTCTCTGATATCATCCTGAAATTCTCAATGTTTTTTACCATTTCTTGGGTGTTAAGCCCCTGAATTATCTCATTTACTATCTTGGCGGTATCCTTTACTTTGTTTAGGGATTCCATGACTTCTGGATTTCCAATCAGACGCATTAGTTCTGCTGCATCAGAGAAGGTTCCTTTGATTTCACTTAGTTTACTTGTTTTACTGATTTCCATGATTTTACTCCTTTATCTCCAAGGATTCAGAGTGGATCTCTGAATTATCCAATGGAATTGGTTGAGTTTTGTTATGGTATGT
>JAOTZM010000139.1 GCA_029861345.1 Candidatus Nitrosopumilus sp. | reverse complement strand
GGACGTGTTCTGGTAGACCGCCTTCGCCACAGGTGGTCATCAATAGATCAAAGGATTTTACCCCTTCCTACCGAGTACCGTCTACCTCTCCCACTCCCTAGCTCTGCAGTATTCCCGGCAGCCTGTACGTTAAGCGTACAGATTTAACCGAAAACTAACAAAGCCGGCTACGGATGCTTTAGGCCCAATAATCATCCTGACCACTTGAGGTGCTGGTTTTACCGCGGCGGCTGACACCAGAACTTGCCCACCCCTTATTCATCGGTGTTTCTAGGACCGACAAAAGGTTCCTTTAGCAGAAACCACTCGGATTAACCTTGTCGTGCTTTCGCACATTGCAAAGTTTTCTCGCCTGCTGCGCCCCATAGGGCCTGGGTCCGTGTCTCAGTACCCATCTCCGGGCCACTCCTCTCAGAGCCCGTACCTGTAATAGTCTTGGTGGGCCATTACCTCACCAACAAACTGATAGGCCGCAGTCCCATCCTACGGCGATAAATCATTTGGAACATAAACCATTCCAGGCATAATGTTCTATCGGGCATTATACTCAGTTTCCCGAGGTTATTCCCGTCCATAGGTTAGGTTGACTACGCGTTACTGAGCCGTCTGCCTTGTATTACTACAATGACTCGCATGGCTTAGTATCAATCCGATAGCAGTCAGGTCCGGCAGGATCAACCGGATTCTGATTAATTTTTTGATTATTGAAGTACACTTTTGTACTTATATTGGAATTGACGGATGCACATAATCTTCACATTTCAGATTTGATCACTTGATCAGATCCTCATTTTGTATGCGTAACTGGAGGCCCATGAATCACAAAATGGCATAATACCATACTTCATCACAAGCGCCGCCTATTGCGTTACGTATGCAGAAGGTTAAGAATGCAGAATCCATATAAACCATGCGTGAAATTATGCCTGATCAACAAAAAAATTGAAAAAATTACACATTTTCATTTTAAGCCCTTTTTCAGGCTCAAATTAACAAAAATTGCTTAATTTAGATAACATTTTGATAGTTAAAATTGTAGATTCTGTTTTAAAAATTACTTTTGAAAAATTACGTTTTGGATTACAAAAAGAAAACCAAAACATCTGCAAAGATGTTTGCAAAGTCTTCAAAACTTCATGTAAATGGAGTAAGTCATAACATAAGATTTTATGAACCATATCCATTTGTTGTAAAATCATCAACAGGAAAAAATCTTGTGGATGTAGATAACAACAAGTATACAGATTATTGGATGGGGCATTGGAGTTTGATTTTAGGACACGGCCCAAAAAACGTCAAAGAATCTTTAAAAAAACAGATTGAAAAAAGCTGGATGTATGGAACAGTAAATGAACAGACAATAAAACTATCAGAATTAATTTCAAAGGCAGTTCCAGTTGCAGAAAAAATTCGTTATGTAACATCAGGAACTGAAGCGACAATGTATGCAGTAAGGCTAGCACGTTCTGTCACAGGTAGAAAAGTTATTGCAAAGATTGACGGTGGTTGGCACGGATATACTTCGGATCTTCTAAAGAGTGTAAACTGGCCATTTACAGAATCAGAAAGTAGTGGTGTAATCAACGAGGAGAAAATTATTTCTATTCCATACAATGACTTGGAGAAATCTTTGAAAATTTTGAAACGTCATTCAAAGAATTTAGCAGGAGTGATTGTTGAGCCAGTTTTAGGAGGGGGAGGATGCATTCCAGCAACCAAAGAATATCTTAAAGGAATTCAAGAATTTGCTCATAAAAACAAATCTCTATTTATTTTAGATGAGATTGTCACAGGTTTTAGATTCAGATACGGATGTCTCTATCCAACCATGAAACTTGATCCTGATATTGTAACTCTAGGAAAAATTGTAGGTGGAGGAATGTCAATTGGTGTCATGTGTGGCAAAAAAGAAATTATGGAGTATGCAGATACAACTGGGAAAAAAAAGTCAGAGCGTTCCTATGTTGGAGGAGGAACATTTTCAGCTAATCCGGCATCAATGACTTCAGGTTATGCAACACTAAAACATCTAAAATCAAGGAAATCAATTTATTTGGAAATTAATTCACTTGGGGAATTTGCCAGAAAAGAGCTAAACAAGATATTTGATGGAAGAGTTGCAATCACTGGAAAGGGGTCATTGTTTATGACTCACTTTCTAAAAGGAGATATTACAGAAGTTACAAATTCAGGACAGGCTGCAAAATGTGATTCACAATTGCTCCAGAAATATCACTTTAAGATGATTGCTCAGGATGGAATATTCTTTTTACCTGGAAAACTTGGTGCTATATCTTATGCACATACCAAAAAAGATATCAAGAAGATGGTTTTAGCATCTGAAAATTTTTAGATATCAGTTGTTTGTAACTTCCCTTTGTCTCCAAGAAATTAGGCGGTTAAAGACATCCAGGAAATTTCCAGATTTTGTTGTTATATGAGCATGAGCAAAAAATTCTCCAAATTGGGCTTCAAAGATCATGACACACTCGTCTTTGAAAAAAGGTACAGAAATTCCAATTTTTTTGAGGGAGTTAAATTCAAAATTTTCTATTTGAACTATTTTACCTCTAACAGTAATTTGCTTTTTTTCTAATTTTTTGTTAATACAATCATCTATCTGTTTTTTTATGGAATCACCCCACATTGGTGTGTCATGAGGCCATCTGTGGACAAATACCTTATCAGCCAGATATTTAATTTCAGAATCTGACAATAATCAGAATCATTTCTAAATCAAATTAAGCTTATCTTTGAATATCAAGATGAAAAGGAAGAAAATCATAATTTGTGATTTTTTATACAATATTTTGCAAATTAAGAATTAGATTTTTATAAAATAAACAAATCTAAAAAACATGGAAAAGAAAAAAGGACAAAGAGAGACCTACGCAACAGATGATCCTACTGACACTTCAGCAAAAGAGCAAGAAGACATGGCAAAAGAAGCAATCAAAAAATTCAAAGCGTTGGGATAAGCCAAACTTTCATTAGCAATAGGATTTTGTAAAATTCATGGGGTTGTTTAGTTCAAAAGAAGATCCAGAAGATTTAATGTATCATGCAATGTCCTTGATGGAAAAGAATCAGCCAAAAGCTGCTATTTCATTATTTAACAAAGTCCTAAAACAAAATTCAGAAAACATTTCAGCAATATTTAACAAAGGTTTGGCATTAAATCAGATAAAAAAATATAGTGATGCGGTTACCTGTTTTGACAAATTATTACAAATTAATCCAAAAGATGCTCAAGCCTTTAACAACAAAGGAATTGCAATGGCTGAGATGGGAAACATTCAGGCTGCAGCAGAATGTTATGACAAAGCAATAGAGGTAGACTCAAAATATGCAACATCTTATTTTAACAAAGGGGTATTGCTTGACAAATTACAAGAACATGAAGAAGCTATAGAATTTTTAGATAAAGCAATTTCCATAGACCCAAGAAAACAAAATGCATTGTTTTACAAAGGAATCATTTTAGGTAAAATAAAAAAGCATGAAGAGGCTCTAAATTGTTTTAAAAAAGTCTACAAGAAAAACCCAAGCCACATGGATGCATTGTTCCATAAAGGGATAGAATTGGCAGAACTAAAAAAACATGAACAAGCAATTGAGATTTTTGATCAGATTTTATCAAAATACAAAGACAACGTAAATGTTTTTTATGCTAAATCAAGAAGTAAAGCAGCATTAGGACATTATCAAGAATCATTAGAATTGTTAAAACAGGCAGTTTCTAAAAATCCCAAAGTAATTCGAGGATGGGCAAAAGAAGAAGAAATCTTTGAGAAATTACACAGTAATGATCAGTTCAGAAAACTTGTGAAACTATAGAAATAGTTAGAATTTTAGTGAGGATTTTAAAATTACAAAATCTTCTTTCGTACAGCATCAATCCTAATAATACCAACCTTCTTTTTTGGCCCTATCAGTCTTGCTTCAAAGATTGGAACATAGATTTCAGTAATTTCACGCAATACAAACTCCTCATTAAGATCTCTCACATCTATCTCAAGTGGCTTTTTTAGTTGAGATTGGAGTTTGTCAATTGCTGCATCGTATGTTAGTTCTGGTTTTTTGACATTTGGTGCGTTTTTTTCCAATGATCGTTTTGGATAGTTTTCAATTGTCTTTGAATTCACCTTAAAGGGAAATTTTACTTCCCTTCCATGATGATCAAATGTTAATTCATCTTCTTCTTCAACAAAGACATGCTCTTCTAATTTCAAATCAATTTTATTTTTACCTCTTTTCCCAACAAATGCCTTCTCAAGTCCAGATTTTGAGCGTACAGGAAAAACCCCATCTCCCAAAGCAACCTCATGTACATTAGATTCAACAGAAATAGAATGAGTTGCTTTTCTAAAATAAT
>JAOTZM010000042.1 GCA_029861345.1 Candidatus Nitrosopumilus sp. | reverse complement strand
ATTACTTCATTTTTTTGATTTAGTTGTTGAATAAATTCATTAGGGGATCTTGTACCTAAGCGCACAAGAAATAGCAAATTATTGCTCTCCTTAAACCTTCATCAATATCTAAATAGATAAAATAGTATTTCTAGTCATGGACAAATCCAAAATTATCTGTTTTAACTGTAGTGTGGAGATTACAGAGTATTATAATCAAGGATATAAAGGGACGAGAGGGAAATGTCCCAGTTGTGGAATTGATTTTCCCCTAGAATAGGTAATTACAATGAATGAAGATAAATCCAAAGTAAATAAGGAACCAGAAAACCCCTCAGAAGATAGCATTAATGTAGTGGATATGCTTCTTAGCAAAACTCAAGGACAAACCTTTGATTCGGAAACAATGATTTTAGAGACTCAAAAAAGGGTATGGGGGGCTCTCAAAAAAGGATACGAGTACGTAGGAATGATTAATGACTCAGAACAATTTCTGAGAAAAAATGTATTTTCTAAATTAGATATGGTAGTACTTTATGTAGATTTAGTGGGTTCAACTACAATGGCATTAGAAATGCCTGAGGAAAAAATTGCAATCATAATAAGTTCTTTTTCCCAAGAGATGGCGGCAGTAATTAGACAGCATCATGGATATGTACTAAAATTTGTAGGAGATGCAGTTATTGGATATTTTATCGCAGAAGACAATGCGTTGCTTGCATCAGATCATGCTGTAAACTGCGCAAAATCAATGATCTCAGTAATTCAAAAAGGAATCAATCCAATTCTAAATCAATATGATTATCCAGATTTGATGGTGAGAGTTGGAGTTGACTTTGGTCAAAATATTGTAGTTCGATACGGTGCAGATCAGGAGAATTCCCATGTAGATTTAATGGGACCTGCAATGAACATTGCTGCAAAAATCCAAAACATGGCAAAGGCTAACCAAATTTTAATTGGAGCTGATGTTTTTCAAAAACTCCATCCAAATTCACAAAAAGAATTTGATCAGGTCATTTGGAAGAATAAGGAATGGAAGTATCGTTCAAGAATTAGCGGTGAACTTTACAAAGTGTATGAACATAAGGGCTAGGTTTTATCCAAAGTTTATCTAGTATGATTAATTTTTACACCGTAAATCTATCTGGGCATTCTACGTGCTCATAATGATGTTCGGTGAATTTCTCTTGAACTACATAAATTACAATCTTGTGAAGATCTCTTTCTTCAATCTCTTTTTTGCATTTCAGACATGTCTTTTTTGATCTGTCCATGGGTAACTGCGATCAAAACTTGGAATCTATAAGGATCAGCGATCAGCTCAATTTGAGCTAAAATGACTGAGATTTTACTAAACAGTATATCAAATAGATAAAGTAAGGCAGAAATATAGCAAATATGACGGATTAGTGTGGAAAATTTAGTAATAAAACGCCTACAAAACCTCTATGGATTGAATCCAAATATTCCACATATGGCATTACAATTTCCAAGGTTGCCACCAGGACTAACTCATCCTATGTTCAAAATTTATGAAAGCCCTATGAAAGAACAGTTTTTACAACAAGCAGACAATATTAATCAAAAACTTCAGGGATTTCAACACATGTATCAACAACATGCGTCAGGATTGTTATCAATGAACTCTGCAATCATTCCACCTGGGCATCCGTTATACGCCCGACAGAACTCAGTTGAAACACTTCAATCTGAAAATGATAAACTACTAAAAGAAAACTTGGAGTTAAAGAAAAAATTAGAAAAAGAGTCTGATTCAAAACAGCATTAAAAATTTTTCAATTCAAAATCTAGAATCTACAATTAGTAAATCCTTATTAATTTCGGAAATCAATTTTCTTTATGGAAAAAACTCCAGCCGACAAATGGAAGGATACGGTAATAAAATATAGGAAACAATGTCAAAATATTTTAAAATTATCAAAGAGTGTTAGATATGTAGGAGTCATAAACATTTACGGTAGAACTTTAACTGGAATAGTTAGATCGGATCTAAAACCTCTATTAAAATCAGAACAAGTAAAAAATGAGTTTTTCATAATTTCTACTTTGATGTCGTTAAGAAAAGATACTGCAAGCTCTGTTGGCAATCTAGAACACGTAATTTTGCAGCATCAAAAAGTAATAATTGTGGTTTTACAGAAAAAAGATATTACATACTATGTCTCAATTGATAGAAAAGAAAAAGGCTTAGAGAAGATTATCTCTTCAATAAAAAAGACGATCTAAGCTGGTGTAAATCCTTGATATCCACCTGTTTGTTGGTCTTTATCCTCAAAGTTTGGCTCAAACAATGAAATTAGATACTCATCAGGATCCACAATTACTGCATTTTTTCCTGCATCTTTTTCAACAATATCTCGATGAATTGTAACACCTTTTTCTCTCAATTCCTCAACTGCAGATTTTACATCGCCTACAAGAAATCCTATAGTGATACCATTGTCAATAGAACTGCCGCTATGCTGTGCAGTCAATGATGCCGGATGTAAACTCAATAAAGCTCCAGATGTACCCAAATCAATCCAAGATCTTCTTTGGTTTTTAATTGGAAGGCCTATGAGTTCATGATAAAATTCTAGGGATTTATCCAGGTCTTTAACAGCCAAAAGCACATTTCCAACTTTTTTGACGTTCATAAATATTCTAACTCGAAGTTCTTTAAAACAATTGTCATTGTACCTCAACCATGGTTTCAGTTCTATCTACGCCGTTAATTTTTTGGATCTGATTTGCCACCTCTTTTATCTGAAATAGCTGCTCAACATCAATAATTGCTACAGCGTCAAATTGTCCACTTGTTGGAAAAGAATCTGAGACAGATGTAACTTTTCGCAGTCTTGCGGCAATGAGTTTCTTTGGGGATTTGACTAGGATTATTGCCCTTACCAACCTAGATTGACCTCCACCTCAATTAATGTTTCAGTAGTAACGATATCTTTAATTTTTTTAAAATCAATCACCATATTGTTAATTTCATCAATATTCCCTTGTAAAAGTACACTAATATCTGCTCTTCCAGTAACGATCATTATCTGCTTTACAATCTTACGTTTTTTCTTTAATATTTCAACAACAGCATCTGCCTTCCCAGCTTTTACCGTAATTAAACACAATGCACGCATAGATATTATAAATCACCGAGCCGAATAAAGATTCCTAATCAAATGCTTCTTGGGATCTTGCTTCTTCAAGATATGCTCTTCTTTCTTCATTAATTTTTTCTTGATCAATTGAAATATCATCATCTACTATTATAATACTCATGTCGCTGATTGGCTCTTTTTTCACCTTTTTGTTCTTTGATTTTGCTGACTTTGCTTTTGATTTGGTAGTTTTACTTGACTTTGGTTTTTCCGTTTTTGTTTTGGTGGTGCTTTTTGTTGTAGATACTTTTTTTGAGGTTTTTTTTACAGTCTTTTTTTCAACCATGAATGTCGAAAAAACAAAAGTTTGCCTTGTTTTTAAAGATTATGCAGAATTATTCTAGTACAAATCGTAATGGGTAATCTTCTGGCGATCAACTAGATAAATCAAATGGATATTTGCTTATTCATGATTATCTAATACATTATCTTAATTTCTTGTAATAATAGAAAATTACATCAAATCGACAAGGTTTAATTTTTTAAATTGACTTTAATTCAAACAAAAGTATGATTCCAAAATTATCAGTCATTGTTGCCCTAGGCTCTATTTTCTTGATTTTGATATTTGTAATCCCTTGGACAAATACTGATTGTTCTGGAAATGCAATGTGTCTAAAAGGTAAAATTACCAATATTGTTAATGGCGACACAATAGATGTCGGAGACACAAGGGTGAAATTATCCCTAACAACTGCCCCTGAACTAGATGTTATGGAAGGGATTGAAGCAAAAAACTTTGTAGAGGATACTTGCCCTATAGGGTCGGATATTTTAGTTGATGAAGATGATGGTCAGACTGAAGAAAGTCATGGAAGATTAATTGGAAAGGTATTCTGTCAAGGAATAATCCTTAATGAAAAAATATTAGAAAAAGGGCATGGTCAGATCAGTACATTTCATTGTAATCAAAGTGAGTTTGATGATGAGTTATGGGCTAAAAAGTATGGGTGTTAAAATCATGGTGCCGGGGGCGGGATTTGAACGCGCGACAGCCCGGTCTTCAGCCGAGTGCTCTCCCAGGCTGAGCTACCCCGGCACTTAGAAAAAGGGATTCAGTTGAGGAATTAAAGTTTGTCTTTTTAGACTTTCCAAAGAATATCCTCTTTACCTATTCTTTTATTGATAAGCCGACCCATTACAAAAAATAAGTCAGATAACCGATTGATATATGTGATGCAATTTGAATTGATTTCATCTTTTTCACTTAATTGAACCACTTGAGTTTCTGCTCTCCTTACAACTGTTCGGACATAGTGTAGTTGTGCTGCAGCAATATCACCTCCAGGTAAAATGAAATTTGTCAAAGGAGAAAGTTCTGATTCAAATTTATCTATGTATTGTTCCAATCTTTGAGTCATATCTAATGAAACTCTATTTTTTACATCATTTAGATTGGGATTTGAAAGATCTGCACCCACTAAAAATAGGTCATTCTGAATTTCTGTTAAAATATTTGCTATGTCTTTATCCAAAGAATTAGTAAGAACTATGCCAAGTGCTGCATTTGCCTCATCTATGGTACCATACGATATAATTCTAGGATGAGATTTTGAGATTCTAAAATTTCCTTGCAGACCAGTATTTCCATCATCTCCAGTTTTGGTATAAATCTTCATAAACTTATCACATGAGAATCAACTATTATGTTGTTCGAAAATCAACAATATGAAAATTCATTAGTAGAAAACATAATTTGTATAATAATAGTATGATATTGGATTTTTTTAAAACTGCTGCAAATCTCAAAAAAATATCTCGACAGGGATGGGTAGACAAAATATCTTTGGATAATCCTGAATCCGTTGCAGACCACTCCTATTCTATGGCTGTAATGAGTATGGTGATTTCAGATTTAGGAAATTATAATTCTGAAAAAATTCTCAAAATGGTTTTACTTCATGATTTGGCAGAATCAAAAACTGGGGATTTCACACCTGATCAAATAGACAAGGATGAAAAGAACAAGCTTGAAAATAATGCATTTTATGAAATTATAGAAAACTTACCTGATTTTATCAAAGAGGAATACTCGCAAATTTGGCAAGAGTATCAGGATAATACTTCTCCAGAATCAGAAATTGTGCATCAAATCGATAAATTGGAGATGGTACTCCAAGCTAAAATATATCAAAAAGATGGATATTCTCAAGAAAAACTTGAATCATTTTTTGAGTCTGCAAAAATAGAAATTATTGATCCTAAATTAAAAGAATTATTTACAAAGATTATTGAAGATAAGCAGTAATCATGTCTGAGAGAAGTAAAGATGAGTTAATTGATGCACAAAAGCAAGTAATAGGAATTTTGTTTGAGGTAATCAAAAGACTTCAGGAAAACAATGATTTGGATGAAGAATATTTTCATATTGTTGCACAAGAAAACAAAAATGAAAAGCGGCTCAAAGAAATTCTTAATGAAAGAACAGAAAATGCAAAAATTGTAGGGCGTTTGTTAGAACAACTGGAAATCTAATTATCGCAACTGCAATCGTCATCTGAAATTACTCGCAGATGGGCTGTCTGTTGATATTTATCTTGAATGTAATTTGATAGATTAACAATTCTGATTCGAGAGGCTTTAGATGACCAGTTTCCTTCATTTACAAACCAGAATTCCACTTCATCCACATCATATCTTTCACCACTTTCAACAAGGCTTTTGAAAATAGTTTTTATTTCATCCACGTCGGATTCCGATAGTTTTGATTTATCTTCAACCATGGTAGTAATTTCATTTAGTTTAATGATCACATTGTTTGTGAGAGGCATAAATACAGACAAACTAAGATTCTATAACAATCTTTTGAGGAGAAATTGTTTTTATAACAACCACAATATTTGGGAAACATGCAATATTTCCAAGCCTTAAAACTCGGCCAAAAAAGAGTTGCAGAAGCAAGAGAATATCTCAACAAATTAACTAATGGCAAAGCCATGCCTGCATTGGCCCTGACGGATAACAAATCTAATGTATGGGAGCCTGTGGGAGAAGAAAATCTTTATGCATTTGTTGATGAATCCGCAGGTTTTGTTCTAACTGATACTAGTGGATATATTCTTGCACTAGTTGACAAAACTGGTGCCTCAAAGACAATTGTTCAAGGAGTAACAAACCAACAAAAAGAAAACTTGGAAAAAACATTTGAGGCAGACAATATTCCAAAATTTGAAGGCAAAGTTATCCTTCCTGTTTAATTGAAAATCTTTAGAAAAAACGTAAACCTTTAGTTATCTTAATGCAGAGAAGAGTAAAATGAGCAAGTTTTCTCAAGAAATTGAAGTTAGCGGTCATCTAATTGACTCTTTGATTTTAACTAAGATCTTTGATAAAATAATGGATCTAAAAGGAGAATTTCAAGTAGAGGACATTAACATCGGCAAGAGAAAAAAAGATCAATCCTATGCGCGATTGCTTGTTAAAGGAAAAAACCAAAAACATTTGGATGAAATTTTAAAAACAATTTATCGTGAGGGCGCAGTTTCCAAATTACAAAAAGAAATCACTTTGGAAAAATCCCCAAAAGACTATGTGATGCCAGATTATTTTTACAGTACAACTAACAACCATACGCAAGTTTTCCATAAAGGAAGATGGATAGAAGTTGAAAACATGATGATGGATAAATGCATCGTTGTGAATAAAGAAAGAGCATTTTGTGTTCCAGTTAGAGATGTCAAAAAAGGAGATCGAATAGTTGTCGGAGAAGAAGGAATTAAGATCACACCACCTGAAAGACCAAGAGAAGGAGTTAATGTTTTTGAGTTTATGGGAAGCTCTAGTTCTAGTGAAAGACCAACCCAACACATTGCAAAACAAGTTGCTGAAGACATCTATAATACAAAAAAGAAAGGCGGAAAAATTGTCATTGTAGGGGGTCCTGCAATAGTTCATACAGGTGCAGATGATGCAGTATCTGAATTAATCAAATTAGGCTATATTGATGGAGTATTAGCAGGAAATGCTCTTGCAGTTCATGATATTGAATATGCCACACTTGGAACATCTCTTGGAATGAATGTACATGATGCCACATTAGCATATCATGGACATAGAAATCATATGGATACAATCAATGCTGTATTCAAAGCAGGATCCATTGCAAATATGGTAAAAACCAAGAAACTAACCAAGGGAATTATGTATGAATGTGTAAAAAATAAAGTGCCATTTGTTCTGGCAGGTTCGATTCGAGATGATGGACCATTACCAGATGTAATTACTGATGTTGCTCAAGCACAACGCGAATACAAAAAAGTCCTAAAAGATGCAAGCATGGTTATCATGATTTCAACCATGCTTCATTCTATCGCAACTGGAAATATGCTTCCAGCTAATGTCAAAGTAATTGTAGTGGATATCAGTCAACCAACGGTTACAAAACTTATGGATAGAGGAACATGGCAAGCTTTAGGGATTGTATCGGATGTCGGAGCATTTTTACCAATGGTAGTACAGAAAATTAAAAAAAAGAAATAATCTAAAAACGATCTTAGTAGACAGCATGTAAAAAAATCATTAATCCATAAAGAACTATAATTCTAAAAAGAAGTTAAAGAAAACATTCAAAAAGGATTAGTTTTTACAATTAAAAAAAATACCAATTTATTAAATGAAAATAGAACTTAGGTAATATCAAAAAAATGGAGATTTTGCATTTAACTTTTACGTACAACAAAACTGGATGAATACTACGCGGCTCTTAAATTAAAAAAAATACATTATATTGTGATGAGTAGGCATGACTATCACTCTTATTCATTAGGAATGATTGTATTGTTAATACTATCAACTACAATTCCAGCATTTGCAGAAATTACTAATCTTCAAACTAATTCGGAATCATTTTTTGAGGGAGAGGAAATAGAATTTGTACAAAATGTTGAAAAAGAAACAATTTTAACAACTAGAATTACAAATTTTGTAGATACCAGCAAATCCCCTCAGCATTATATTGATAGATACTATAATGAGCCATCTTACAAATCTTGGTTTGATAGAAACTATCCAGAATTAACAATAGAAGAAGCAGTAGGATATACAAATAATGTTGAAGAAATTAAATCAACAGTTCAAGAATTAATTGATAAAGAAATCATACCTGAAGCAGAGGCATCTACCATAGTAAAACCAGTACAACAACCAAACAATAATTCAGAGATTGCTCAAATTTCACTTGCAGTTGCAGGATTGGGCATTTTGTTTGGTGCAGTTTATGGGGTTAAACGAAAAGTAGATGACAACTCTAAACAAATTTCTATTAACAGATCTACAATAAGAAAAAGAATTATTCAGCCCATCATCGGATCAAATCCTAAAGAAATTATTCAAACAAGACTAGCCAAAGGAGAAATTACTTTAGAAGAATATGAAAAATTGAAAACAAAACTAGACTAATTTGGAGTAATCCTTGACTTTTTTTGAATTTGTAAATCAAACAGAGTATCTTTTCTTAGGTGCTCAAAGAACTTAGCAATCATTTCAATGCCTGCAACAACTTTAGGGGCGTTATTTTTTACAAATTCTAATCGTTCATGGCTTGACTTTGGTTTGTTATTTAGATAATTTTGATAGACTTGAGATCCATTGTAATCTACATAAGCAATTCTTGCACTAAAGTCGTTTCTCTCCAGAACAAGGCTATCTCCACCTACAATTGCAGTATGATATGGATGAATGATTAATGATTCTGATAATTTCTGGGACGTGTTAATTTTTGCCTTTTGTAGATCAGTTGCAAATGAATTAAAATCAGCAAGAAGATAAAATGTTGCGTCAGGTTTTGTTGTCTTTATTCCCTCAATGGAAGATAATGCATGATGAGTATATTCTCCCATTATGTGATGAACATTTCGAGTAACTTCAAAATATTCATCCATCTCTTTACTAATTTCAAACCCTGCAACAGCAGCATGTTGAATGGGTGTAGATACTGCAGTGTACTCAGTTGCAAGAATTTTTTTGAATTGTGTTTTTAAATCGACTGCATGTTGTGGGAATATAACATATCCTAATCTGTACCCTCCTGCAGCATGAGATTTGGATAAACCATTAGTAACAAATGTACCTTCTGGATAAATTTTCCCCATACTGACAAACTTTGAAAAATCATATGTTGTCTGAGCATAAATTTCATCAGAAATAACAGTAATGTTTTGTTCTCTGCATACATCAGCTATTTCTTCTAACTCCAATCGATCATACAACAGTCCAGTTGGATTATGAGGATTGTTTAAAATCAAAATCTTTTGTCTGTCTTGTAGTCTAAGTGCTAATTTCCTTAGATCATTAGGAGAGATTTTTCTATTTGCACGAGTTGGCAGCATGTGATAATTCTTCTTCAAGAACCTAATTTGTGGAAGATACCCCAACCAAGCAGGAGTTGGCAAGATTACAGTTCCATGTAAAACCTCTAAAAGATTGAAGATCAGTTCCTTTGTTCCCGGACCAACATAGATTCGTTTAGGATCAATATCCATTGCAAAATAGTATTTGTTATATTTTGAGATAGCATCACGTAATTCAGGAATTCCTTGAACAGCAGCATATGCTCCCTTGTCCACATTTTTGATTAATGCATCTTGGATTGTTTTTGGAACTGGAAATGGAGATTGTCCAAAGGCAAAACCATAGAACCCAAAACTACACTGAGGGTGAGGACAATTTGAGTGAAATTCCTGCAAAAATGTATTTAATTTGAGATTCTCAGGCATCTCAATATCTTCGACTTGCTGATCAACGATAAATTTCAATATTGTATATTTCCTGTGAGGAATTAAGAGATAAAGCGTGAAATAGAAAATATCAAAAAGTTAGATTTTCTCAACCTAATTTTGGGATTTCATCTAAAATTTTTGGATTTTCAAGAGATGATATATCACCTAAATCTTTGCCTAATAATTTTGATTTTAGTAATCGACGCATTATTTTTCCTGTTCTTGTCTTTGGTAGATCTGATAATTGAAAAACAAGTTTGGGTCTTGCAACCTTTCCAATTTTTTTGGAGACATAGTCTAAAATCTCAGATTCTAAATTGACATTTGATTTATCATCAGATACAAAAAATATAACAATTGCCTCTCCAGTAATATCATCAGGAATGGCAATTGATGCAGCATCAGATATTTTTTTGTGTGAAATTACTGTGTGTTCTATTTCTGCAGTACTCATTCTATGACCTGAAACATTGATCACATCATCTGTTCTGCCACGCATATACCAGAGATGGTCATCATCAACAAAGACATAATCTCCATGAAACCAAACTTTCTCAAATCGTGACCAATAAGTTTCAATATACCTAGCATCATCATTAAGCAATCCTCTAGTCATTGCAGGCCAAGGGGATTTGATTACCAGATAACCATTTTGTTTCTGTATTGAATTTCCATCATCATCAAAGATATCTAAATTCATTCCAGGAACTGGAATCCCAACTGTTGATGGTTTTAGTTTCATTCCAGGAAATACAGATAACATTGCTCCTCCAATTTCAGTGCCGCCGGATAAATTCATAATTGGAATTTTTTTATTCCCAACTTTTTCAAACAACCACCACCATGAATCCTCATCAAGTGGCTCTCCAGTAGTTGGAATGTTTTTGATTTTATCTAAAGAATAGTGTTTCAGAGGTTCGGCATTATTTTTTTTAAACAATCGTACTGCAGTTGGTGAAATCCCAAAAATTGTTACTTGATAATCAGATAGCATCTTCCAGATTCTATCAGAATTTGGATAATCCAATGCACCATCATAAATTACAGAGCTGGCCCCCATTATCAAAAGTCCATATACATTCCAAACTAAACCTGTAATCCATCCAATATCAGCAGGCCAAAATAATATGTCATTTTCATGTGTATCAATCAGATATGCTGCCTGATGTCCTGCAAAAACAGAAAATCCCCCCTGGGTTTGAACAACTCCTTTAGGCTTGCCGGTTGTACCTGAAGTGTACAAAATAAACAAAGGATCCTCAGAATCTAGAATTTCAGTTTTGCAACTACTGTTTTGTAAAGATACCAATTTGTCATAAAAAATTAGTTTTTCAGATTCTTCAAAACTATCTACTCCTTTGTAAGGGATTACAATTGTTTTTTCAACAACCGTATCTTTGATTGCAATCTCTGCAGCTTGTTTTTGAGATATAGGTTTGCCTTTTCGATAAAACCCATCTGAGATAAAAAGAATTTTTGCCTTGCAGTCCTGCAATCGTATATGGAGTGACTCAGAACTGTAAGCAGAAAAGATGACAGTTTGTATTGCCCCAATTTTTGAAGCTGCAAGTATTGCAAGTATTGCTTCTTCGATCATTGGCAAGTAAATTGCAACTACATCTCCCTTTTTTACACCAAGGGATTTTAGGCCATTTGCAAGTTTTGATACCTTGGAATCTAATTCCAAATATGATAATGTAGATGTTTTTCCATCTTCAGATACAAAATAATATGCAATTTTTTTAGGATTTAGTTTGGCAAATTTTTCAACAGAGGATTTGTATATGTTGGTTTTTCCGTTGACAAACCATCTGGACC
>JAOTZM010000138.1 GCA_029861345.1 Candidatus Nitrosopumilus sp. | reverse complement strand
ATTATTTGCTTTCCAGGTTTTGTACTCATCAAAGATTCTTTACTTACAACAGATTGATCTTTGCCACTCACAAACGTAAGCTTCTTTATTGTTATTTATGCTTTCAAAACAAAAATTTCTTCACTTAAATTACGAATGACTAAACCTTCATTATGGAAGTAATCAAAATTCTTCGTGAAGTTTCAAATAAAATTTATGAAAATGTAAAAGATCTTGCAGGAACTGAACATGCTGCCGGAGATTTTGGTAGAGGAGCAGGAGGAGACATTTCACGGAACATAGACATTATCGCTGAAAAAACTGTTCTTGATTATCTTAAAGAAATTAATTTTGAGTGTGTTGTTTTAGGAGAAGAATGCGGAAGAGTAGAATTATCAAATAATCCTAAAGGTTACATTATCATGGATGCAATAGATGGGTCTGCTAATGCAGTACGTGGTGTTCCCTTTTTCTGCAGTTCATTAGCATTTGCAACTGAAAATAAACTTAGTTCTATTACTGATGGTGTCATTACAAATCTAGCAAATGGAGAAATGTATTGGGCTTCAAAAAATAAAGGTTCATTTTTCAATGACGTACAAATCAAGGTACACAACAAAGATCCCATCTACAAAATCGTCGGCATTAACACATCAGGAGCAACAACAAACTTGATGAAAAGATTGCATCCCATATTTGAAAACCATAATCACACAAGACATTTTGGTGCAAATGCTCTAGAAATGGCATTATTTGCAAGAGGACTAATGGATGTTTTTATTGATTTGAGAGATAAAATTCGAATCCAAGATATTGCTGCAGGATATCTAATTGTAAAAGAAGCAGGAGGATTACTATTAGATTCAGATTTGAATCCACTTGATGCAGATCTCAGTTATGAGACAAGGGTCTCCTTTATTGCAGCTGCAAATCAGAAAATCCTTGATGAGATAATGTCACAAATCAACCAGTGAGAAGATCATAACAAAAAATTGAATCATTATGATTAATTTCCCAGTTTATTTCATATTGTAGAATATTAATAAAATTAATTAGAATCAATCTATAAGAGAAATATTTTTATCCAAAGTCACGAAAAAACTCCTTGTATGGTAACTGAGAACAAGGCAAAGGTCGTGTATATGGAATTGCTAAAAGAAGATCTTGTAGTCATACGATTAGTTCCAGATAATGGAATGCCAGAATACAAAACGGGTCAATTTCTAACAATTGGTCTTCCAATACCAGCAGAAAAAAAGATAGTTAGAAGAGCATACTCAATTGCATCTCATGCAGAGAATAGAGATTATTTTGAATTTGTAATAAGATGGGTAAGAAAGCCACTACCAGGTCGTGTAACAACTGAGTTATTTTATTCAAATGTCGGTGATGAGGTATATCTTGGAGATCCAACTGGAGCTGCATTACAAATTAGTGATATACTACCAAATGGACAAAAAGACAATAGAAGAGTAATTTGTGTAGGTGGAGGTACTGGGTTAGCACCATTTATTGCATTTGCAAAACATTTCCATGACACCAATGATAAAAGAGAAGTGATTGTACTACACGGAGCAAGTTATGTTGATGAATTAAGCTATAAACGACTTTTGACAGATTTAGAAATGGAAAGTGAGAGGAGAGGTAGAGACCAATGGAATTTTAGATATAGAGCAGCAATCAGTAGACCAAAAGAATTTTTCAATAGATCTTGGAATGGTCACGTTGGCAGAGTTGAATCATTCTTCAAACCTGACAAGAAGACAGGATTATCACCAGTGGAAGAGATGGTAGGAGAAGAATTAACTCCAGAGAATGCAATAATCTACATTTGTGGGTATCAAGGTACTATTGATGGAGTAATCGACTTTCTTGGTCCAAAAGGTTTTGTTACAGAGCATGAAAAGAAACCTGATGGGAGCTTTGGAATAAAATTCGAATCCTACGGATAGATTTATTTCTTAAAAATCAATTAGGTTATTTTCATATTTGGGAATTAGAAAATTAATTATCACTAGTAATGCCATACCTGTGGATTTTTATATCCAAAGCTTCTTCTCAAAAGCATGGCGAAACTAAAGTGTAGAGATTATGGTTTTGAATGTGATTTCGTATCAGAAGGCGAAATGGAACAAGTAATAGAAGATTTCAGGAAGCATACTGATGAAGAGCATGGAATAGATTATTCTAAGGAAGCTATAATGCAGTTTCTCTTAAGAAAACAAGGGATATAAGAAAACTAAGCATCTAATCTTTTCATTGTTGCAGACAAAATGGGTATTTCTTTGTCTATAATTTTTTCAACAGCAGGAATAATACCAGCTCTGGCTTTGACACTTTCTTCATAAATTTCTGCAATTTGATCTCTGAATAATAATTTGATTCCAGGAAGTACAGTAATTCCCTCATCAACAGTTCTAGGATCTGACAAATCTAAAATTAATGTACCTTTTTTCTTTTCTTCCATTACCAATCTAATTCTGTCATATGTAATTAAGAAATAATCAGATGTTGTTGCAACAAAGATAATATCATATTTATCAAAACCAGATAAAACATCATCAAAGTCAATAGTGTTTCCTCCCAAGAGAGTAGTAAAGCCTGTCGCACGATCGATTGTTCTACTTGTGACATCAAATTTTATTGCTTTTTTGTTCAAAGTTTTTGCAATCATTGCTGCAGATTCACCAGTGCCAATAAGTAATACTTTTTTCTTGGCATCAAGTCCAGCTTTTTCATCAACTAATTTTACTGCAACATCACCAAGAGAAATAACATCATTAGCAATACCTGTAGAGTCTCTCATCCTTGTAGCTAATCTAATTATACTTTCAAATAATTTATTGAGAATTTTACCAGAGACATCTGCGATCTTTGCATTAGCCAAGGACTGGATAATATCATCGTATGCTTCTTGTTTTCCAACAACTATAGAATCTAATCCTGAGGCTAAACGTAGTAGATGAAGATATACATCATCACCTTTGTATACTTCAAGGGTTTGATCAAAATGATCAATATCAATCTGTTCAAATGATGATAGAGATATCCAAGTATCTTTGATTTGACTTAATACGAGAGTTTTTCCTTCAGCTCTTCGTGCATCAGGAGAATCGTCTGTTTCTACATTACTTACAGTAAAAATTTCAACTCTACTTGTTGTTTGAATAATTATGCATTCATCAACCCCAGGGATTTTTTTGAATTCTTTACATGCTGCAGTAACATCTTTGAAAATATATTTTGATAATGCATGTAGAGGAATATTTTTGAAGGTTACTCGCGTATTCATTACATCAAAACTTATTTTACTCATACTATCACCATTAAGATTTAACTTTGTCTCGTCCGCCTTTAGCTGTTCGAAATACATTCATTCCAATGTAAAAATTTTCATGTAATGATTCTAAATAAGTAATTTCTTGTTTTGCGTCGCGAATTTCTTTTTCTGTAGCCTCTGGATCATTTTTTAATTTTTCAAATTTCTGTTTTGATTCTTCTAAAAATGAATCAACTCCAATTTCATAATTTGAAACCCCACCAAATTCTGGACTAAGAACATGCTCAGGAACATATGAGGGAGTTTGATCTTGTGGAATCTCTGCTTTTCGTGTAAGAGATTCTTGTTCATCTGCAGAAAGAATTGGTCGTGGGAATCGGTCTTTTTTATCTAGGAAAAATTCGGGTTCCCCCATCTCTCGTCTGAAGATTTCTTCACCATGTCTCTTAAAGGTATAATCAGGACTCTTTGCAATTGCTGCTTTTACTTCATCAGCAATTGCTTTGTATTCTGCTTCTGCTGCTGTTTCTGCTTCTGCTTTAGCTTCTGCTGCTTTAGCGATAGCCGCTTCTGCTGCTGCTTGTGCTTCTGCTGCTGCTTTAGCTGCGGCTTCGGCTTTTTCAGATGCTTCTGCTGCTGCTTTAGCTTCTGCTGCTTTAGCTTCTTCCTCTGCTGATGGTTTTTCAGATGTCGAATCCTCAGCTGTTTTTGCTTCTACTTCAGATTCTTTTTTCTCCTCAGACATCAAAATTTACTTGAATTGCCTGAATTTTAATATTCTTGTGTGAGCAATCTCTTATCATTTCTTTTTCTATTAATAAAATAGACAAATGAGATTCTGATCGGTTGTAACATGATTTTAGATACTAGATGTGATAGAAATAACGGCGCCCTCGGCGGGATTTATCAAATTAGTTTAACACCCTCAAAAGACTCAGGCATGAATTCATTGGGACTCAGCCACCATTTTTGGGGATAAAAATGAATTCAGTAAGCATGAAAATAAAAAAATGATAGAGTTTATGGTTGAACCATTTCAACTCTATCTTGTAGTCGGTCATAGTATCCGTTTAGCTCCATTGAAGGAACATAAAATGAAGCAGATACAGTATCACCTATTTGTGCACTACATT
>JAOTZM010000041.1 GCA_029861345.1 Candidatus Nitrosopumilus sp. | reverse complement strand
CATCGTTAACAACAATTGTAAAACGTTCAATTAATTTTCTCTTGACTAATCTTTTGATTCTTGAATATACTACTGATGAGTTAACATTGATCTTTTTTGACAAACGTGGGACTGAAATTGATGCATCGCTAGATAATTCTGATAAAATTTGTAAATCTAAATCATCTACTTTTACCGTTCAAAACACCCAAGTCGATCTAGATTTCTGGTTCTTATAAAGTTATTATTGTAAAAATTGCAAAAAATATTCTAAATCTTACCTTTTTTGTATAGCATTTCTGCTAGTAACACTGCACCCTTTGCTGAGCCCATTTTCTTGTTGTGTGAGAATAGCATATATTTTAGTCCATTTTCAAACAGTTCTTCTTTTTCTACCCTTCCAATAGTTGTAGTCATTCCGCCACCCACTGATCTTTCCATTCTAGGTTGAGGTCGAGTCGGATCTTCATGAAATGCATAATATTTTTTTGGCGCAGAAGGCAATCCTTCAACTGAAATATTTTCATTGTATGATTTGTAGAGTTCTTTAGCTTTTGAAGGATCAATTTCATCTGAAGTCTCTACAAAGACAGATTCAGTATGTCCATCTATCACAGGTACTCTAGTACAAGTACAACTAATTCTGATATCTGCATCTTCAATTTTACCGTCTTTGAGTTTTCCTAAGATCTTTCTAGTTTCAGTTCTAACCTTTCCTTCCTCTTTTGGAATATATGGTAGTATGTTATCTGTAATTCCCATTGCTGATACTCCTGACTTTCCACCACCTGAGATTGCCTGCATTGATGTCATCATTACCCTTTTT
This sequence comes from Candidatus Nitrosopumilus sp., assembly GCA_029861345.1. Lineage (GTDB taxonomy): Archaea > Thermoproteota > Nitrososphaeria > Nitrososphaerales > Nitrosopumilaceae > Nitrosopumilus. The sequence goes on along the minus strand of JAOTZM010000041.1, from coordinate 10,981 downwards.
GCCCCGTATTTTTCAAGTAGTGGTTTTAATGTAATTGCTAAACCCGTAGTAGTACAGTTTGGTAGTGGTGCTACCCATCCTTTCCAGTTACGGTTTTTCTTTTGAATTTCAAGTAGTTCAGCTTGTTCATCATTTACTCCTGGAATTAGAATCGGAACATCTTCTTCATATCTATATGCAGAACTAGTTGATATTACTGGCAAGTTTGCTGCCATTTTGGTTTCAATATCTCTGGCAGCCACAGATTCAACTGCTGAAAATATAAAATCTAATTGTGATACATCAAGATCGTCAATTTTTTTAACAGTCATTGACTTGATATATTCAGGAATTTCTCCGCCAACATCCCATGCCACAATTCCGCTTGCATCTTTAATTGCATCCAGATAGTCCTTGCCTGCTGAACGTTCAGAGGCAGCAATTTGAGTTACCTTAAACCATGGGTGATTCTCTAAAGACTGGACAAATTCCTGTCCTACAGCGCCTGTTACTCCGATAATTGCTACTTTTTTCTTTTCCACTATCTGAAACTTGATCGGTTTCAATTAATATTCGTTTTTCAGGTCACCAAAACCTACTATATTGCCTATTTCTATTTCATACTGTGAAAATCAGGACCAGACACTCCTTTGCAGTACACAATCCTGTAATCCATGGAGGTAGATACTCGATAGATAGTCGAGATTCTAGTATTGTGGACTTTAGCTCAAACATTAATCCTGCTGGAATGCCTGCATCTGTCAAATCTACCCTGAAAAAAAGATTGAATAAAATCGAAAATTATCCTGATTTACATTCTAGCAAATTGATATCTAGCCTCAAAAAATATACTGGATTATCAAAAACAAACCTAATTGTAGGAAACGGCGCAATTGAGATAATCTATAATTTCTGCAGTGCATTTTTATCAAAAAAACATATTTTAATTTCTGTACCAACATTTGGAGAGTATGAATCTGCAGCAAAGCTTGCTAATTGCAAAATTACTTTTTTTAAAACAATGAATCTTTCTGAAAATCTTGATTCCTTTATCTCTAAAATTCCAACAAATGGGTGTGTGTTTGTTTGCAATCCAAATAATCCCACTGGAACTATTTTATCAAAAAAACAACTAACCAAAATCGTATCATCTGCTGAACGGAAATCTTGTCTTGTATTTGTTGATGAGTGTTTTATTGAACTAGTCCCACAATCCAATCAATCCATTCTAAATTTAGTAAAAAGATATGATAATCTCTTTGTGCTAAGATCCCTTACGAAATCCTTTGCTCTAGCTGGTATTCGAATTGGATATGGAGGATCTTCAAAAGAAATGATAAAAATTTTACAAAAGATCAAAATTCCTTGGAGTGTTAATGCTTTAGCCCAAGAGGCAGGCATAATTGCAATCAAAAATAAACCCCATCTTACAAATTCAAAATCAATTATAAAAAACGAATCTAACTTTCTTAAAAATAAAATTTCTGACCTTCCAGGCTTTGAATGCTATGATTCTTCAACTAATTTTATTTTAATCAAAACAAAACAAGACTCTACCGAAATTCAAAAGAAATTACTAAAACATAAAGTCTTGATTCGGGATTGTAAAAATTTTCGTGGTCTAAATAATCATTACATTAGAATTGCAGTAAAATCTCACCAAGATAATCTAAAACTAATTCAAGCACTAGAGGCAATAGCATGAAATCTTTAATGATTCAAGGAACCTCTTCTGGTGCCGGAAAGACGACATTAGTTGCAGCCTTATGTAGAATCTTTTCAGAAAAAGGCTATCGCGTAGCACCATTCAAATCACAAAATATGTCGAATTTTGCATACATTACGCCTGAGTTTGAGATTTCTCGTGCTCAGGTAATCCAGGCTATTGGTGCTAGGTGTGATATTACCTCTGACCTAAATCCAATTCTGCTTAAACCCGTAGGGAATTACTATAGTATGGTCTATCTAAACGGTAAATACTATAAAAAAATGCATGCAAAAAACTATTATGAAAAATTTGTAAACTCTGAGGGTATAAAGATTGCATCAAAATCACTAAAAACTTTACAGGAGAATTTTGATCTAATAATTTTAGAAGGTGCAGGTTCTCCTGCTGAAATAAATTTACAAAAATATGATATTGCAAATATGAGGATTGCACAAAAGGCTAATGCATCTGTATTATTAGTATCTGATATTGACAAAGGAGGTTCATTTGCAAGTCTTGTTGGGACGATGAAATTGATAGAAAAAAAATATCAAAAACTTGTAAAAGGTTTTGTCTTTAACAAGTTTAGGGGCGATATTGAGGTATTGAAACCAGGATTTCAAAAACTCAAAAATATTACAAAGATACCTGTTATGGGTATCATTCCAATGATGAAATTGAACTTGCCTGAAGAAGATTCTCTTAATGCTAAACCTAAAGATTTTCTATGGACTAAGAAAAATATTTCAAAAATTGACAATGAATTAAATAATTTAGCAAAAACTGTTAAATCAAATATTGATATCAAATCAATTGAGAGGATGTTGAAATGATCCTTGAATCCATTCTAGTTGTTGGAATTGCAATAATTCTAGATTTTACATTTGGAGATCCTAAGAATAAATATCATCCAACGGCTTGGATTGGAGGATTTATTGCAAAACTAACTTCTATTGCAAAAAACCAAAATCCTGTTATAGAAAGGATTGGAGGAATTCTAATTGTTATAACAACTTCCATTATTGTAATTTTATTGCTTTTGACACTGAATATTGGAGTCTCTTTGATTTCTGCTGATTTTGTATCGGTAATTGTATCTGTAATTGTAGGTGGATTACTACTGAAAACTACCATTGCTATACGTGGGATGGAAAAGCATACAAAAGCAGTATTGGAGTCCCTTGACCAAGGCAATCTCGATATGGCTAAATCAAATCTATCTATGATCGTGAAGAGAAATACCAAAAATTTGGACAAAAATCACGTTATTTCAGGTGTGCTTGAAAGTATCAGTGAAAACACAGTTGATGGTATTACTGGACCTTTGTTTTACTATGCCCTTTTTGGCCTACCTGGAGCATTTGTGTATAGAGTAATTAACACTGTAGATTCTATGATTGGATACAAGACTGATATTTTCAAAAATATCGGATGGTTTGGGGCAACTTGTGACACAATTATGAATTTTATTCCATCTAGACTTACAGGATTAGTAACCATAATCTCCGCAGCCATTTTACAAAACAATTGGAAGGAATCATACAGAATTATGATGAGAGATGGCAAAAAAACTGAAAGTCACAATGCAGGATATCCTATGGCTGCACTTGCAGGTGCTCTTGAAACAAAGTTTGAAAAGATAAATCACTACGAATTAGGCGATGGAGAAATTACGCTGACAAAAGAACATGTATTATCTGCAATTGCAATGATGAAACTTACTTCGATTCTTTTCTTTGTAATTATAATAATTCCAATAATTACTGTTTTATCACTAATCGGATGGTGGATTCATGCTTAGAGAGATTAGTTCCATTTTTTCTTTTCTGACAATTTTTCCGTCATCAAATGCAACCTTAGAAAATATTGCAAAATACATGTATGTTTTCCCTATTGTTGGAATTGCAATTGGACTTTTAGTTGGTTCATTTGGTTTTGGATTGTCTTTCTTTTTAGATCCTTTGTTAGTTAGCTTGTTAGTAGTTGCTTCTATTGCAATTGTAACTGGAATCCATCATGCAGATGGCTTAGCCGATTTTGCAGATGGACTGATGGTAAAGGGAAGTAAAGAAAAAAAGCTAAAAGCAATGAAAGATCTTTCAGTTGGTTCTGCAGGCATTGTTACAATTGTTTTATATCTTATTGGCTTGATAATTATGATTTCTCTTACTAGTGGTCTTGATTTGTTTAAGGCAATTCTGATTAGTGAAATTTTAGCAAAATTCTCAATGGTGTTAATGGCAAGTTTGGGAAACTCAGCATCTCTTGGCTCAAATTCTCCTTTTGTGAAGATTATGAAAGATAAGAAAAAACTTGCAGCTGCATTTATCATTATGTTAATTCCAGTAGCACTTATTGGCGAAACTACTGGATTAGTAATGCTTGGTGTAACTATTGCTCTAACGATATTTCTCCTAGCCATATCTACGCGTAGTTTTGGTGGAATTACTGGTGATGTTCTTGGTAGTACTAATGAACTTACAAGGATGGCTTCTTTGATGGTATTTGTGTCGATATGATTGGTCTTGTTATGGCTGGAGGTAAAGGTACTCGCATGAACTTAGATACTGAAAAACTTTTACTGAAATATAAAAAACCCACCATCCTTCATGTAGTAGATTCAATAAAAAATTCAAATTGTTTTTCAAAAATATTAGCAATTACTAGTTCCAATTCTCCTAAAACAAAAAAATTTCTGCAGGAAAATGATATAGAAACTTTTGATACTCCTGGAATTGATTATGTCAAAGATCTAAATTTAGTACTCAAAACTACCGATGACGCTGTTTTAGTTACATCTGGTGATTTACCTTTATTAGATAAAGAAATTATACAAAAAATTGTAAATCAATATAATTCTCAAAACATTTGGACTAGTATTCTTGTAACAAAGAAGTTCTTAACTACTCTTGGCATAAGATCTAATTATTCTATAAATTTTGATAATCAAGAATGTCATTTTACAGGAATTTCTTTAGTAAATTCAGAAAAAATCTCTTCACTTGAAAATATAGATGAAAATTATATAATTATTGATGATAAGAGAATTGCATTTAATCTAAATACAAAACAAGATTATGATTTACTCAGCACTACCTGAAATTTTTCCATTTATCTTGGCTTTTGAGCCAGTTGCTTCTGCAATGGTGTTACCACAAGAATTACATGCTACTGATGTAGATACATGAGAATAAACTACTTGAAGTTCCCCGCATTCACTGCAGTTAACTTTCTGAAATTTGCTGGATGGTTTTGGAATTTCAATATGATCTTTTTTCATGCTGCCACCAACTCAAATTTCTTAATTCTAATTCCTGGTTTATTGTATTTCTTTTTACAAACAGTACATGTCATAATAGGAGTAACTTTTTTAGTAACTTTGGCTGGTTTTGCTAATTTTGGGAACTTTTGTCCTCCATACCCTTGTTTACGTTCTGCGTGTCGACGTTCACCTCTGGCAGAACCACGTCGTTTTCCAGCCTTGTAAATGGAGACCTTTTGTTCAGTATGTGTTTTACATTTTGCACAATACTTTCTGATCACCTTGGGAATGTTCATATCAACAAAACCTTCTCAACCGTAATTTAAGCATTGAATCTATAATAGTCGCAGAATCTAATTAAAAACCGTGACTTCAAGCCTAGCAAATTCCATCTTATCTTTAAATTCTGTAGCAATGGGTGATAAAAAAGCCGATCTTGTTTTAAAAAATTGTAATTTGTTTTCAGTCTATACCCGAGAAATCATTCCAAAAACTCAGGTTGCAATAGTTAAGGATAGGGTTGCGTATGTAGGTCCAGACGCGGCACATACACTAGGTACTAAAACCGTAGTTATTGATGTAAAAGACAAATACGTAAGTCCAGGATTTGCAGATCCTCATTTACATATTGACCAGTTTGTCTTACCCTCTGAATTTGTAAAAAAGGCACTTCTTTGTGGGGTAACTTCTCTTTTTTCAGATCCGATAGATATTGTTAGCGTTGCAGGTTACAAAGGATTTAAAGAATTTCTCAAACTTGGAGAAGATTTGCCAATTAGAATCTTCCAAGTGGTGCCAGGAGGTCTACCTGTTGATGAAAAATTTAGTAACAGCAAAACTTTGTCATTATCCCAAGAAAAAACTGCAGTTAAACATCCCCATGTTCTTGGTTTAGGCGAAGTATTTTCTTGGACTAAAGTTACTCTTCGCGAACCTAAAACAATGAAATCACTATCAACAATGCTAGAATGTGATTGCATAATTAATGGACATACTGCAGGTGCAAGTGAAAAAAAACTTAATGCCTACGTTTCATCTGGGATACTTTCTTGCCATGAACCAATTAATTTTGATCAAGTCTTAGAAAGATTACGTCTTGGAATGTGGATAATGATTAGAGAGGGTTCTATTAGACGTGATTTAAAAGAAATCATTCCTCGTATGTTATCGCATGGAACATACCTTAATCGCTTAATGTTTTGTTCAGATGGTCTTGATCCGATGGATATGATAAAATTTGGTCACATTGATCACTGTATTCGAGAATCAATTAATCTTGGTCTAAAACCAATTGATGCAATTACTATGGCATCCAAAAATAACTTTGACTATTACAATATGGGAAAGGATCTTGGTGGGATAGCACCTGGAAAATTAGCAGATATTTTAATTTTCGATGATCTGAAATTATTTAAACCAAATAAAGTCTTTGTTGGAGGGAAACTTGTAGTGTCAAATGGAAATCTTGTGACTTCTATTAAGAAAAAAATAATATCGCCTTGGATTAAAAAAACTGTTAAACTAAAAAAATTCTCAGTAGATGACTTTCTTATAAAATCAAAAAAGAAAGATATTCTTGCAAATACTATCTTTATGCAAACCGAAATCATTACCAAGATCGGCTCAGCTGAACTCCATTCAAAAAATGGTCAGGTTTCAGCATCTTTGGATTCTGATGTATGGAAAGTTGCTGCCTTTGATAGAACACATGGAACAAATCGGCATTGCATTGGTTTTCTTGAAAACTTTGGAGCAGATATAGGTGCTTTTGCTTCAACTTGGAGTTTTCATGAAAATGATATGATCGTTATTGGCTCCAACGATTCTGATATGGCAATTGCTTCTAATCATATCATTCAGAATCAGGGTGGACTTGTTGTGGTGAAATCAGGTAAAATTTTATCTTCTTTGCCTTTACAATTTGCAGGAATTATTTCAACAGATTCTTTTGAAAAAGTTTCATCAAATTTTGAAAAAATTAATCACTCTATTGTAGATTCAGGTTGTAAATTTTCTAGACCTCATCTTATTCCTTTGTTCTTACCTTTTTTGGCTCTGCCATCTGTTAGAATTCTCTCAGGCGGAATAGTCGATGTAAAAAAACGAAGTTACATACAACCGATCAACTAAGTAATGTTAAAAAGGGGGATTAAGTGGATTGAATCTGAATCTTAATGGCATCAATTCAACAAGGACCAAATGGCCCGGTATTAGTTCTCAAAGAGAGTGCATTACAGCAGAAAGGCAAAGATGCTCAGCAAAACAATATTGCAGCAGCAAAATTAGTTGCTGAGTTAGTTAAAAGTAGCTTAGGACCTAGAGGTCTTGATAAAATGCTAGTTGATTCTTTAGGCGATGTAACTATTACAAATGATGGAGCTACCATTCTAAAAGAAATTGATGTTCAGCATCCTGCAGCTAAAATGATGGTTGAAATCTCTAAAACAGTAGATAATGAAGTAGGTGACGGTACAACTTCTTCTGTTGTTTTTGGAGGGGCATTATTAGCTAGAGCAGAAGATCTTCTCAAGAAAGATGTTCATTCTTCAACTATTGTCGATGGTTACCAGGCAGCAGCTGAAAAAACTCTAGAAATTTACTCAGAACTATCAAAAAAGATAAGGCCTGATGACAGAGAATCTCTTATTAAAATTGCTACGACAAGCATGCAATCAAAATTAATTTCTGAAGATAGTGGTATCCTATCAAAAATCGTAGTTGATGCAATTCTGAATATTGTGACAAAGAAAGGTGAAGACTATTCTGTTGATCTTGAAAATATCAAAGTTGAAAAGAAAGCAGGTGGTTCAATTCAAGACACACAAATTGTAAAGGGTATTGTTTTAGATAAAGAAATTGTTCATAGCGGAATGCCTACCAAAATCGAGAAAGCACAAATCGCATTGGTCAATTCAGCATTAGAAATTGAAAAAACTGAAATGAGTTCAGAAATTAGGATTACAGACCCCACCCAAATGCAGATGTTCTTAGAGGAAGAAAATAGAATGCTAAAAACCATGGTTGATAAATTACATGATATTGGAGCTAATGTTTTGATATGTCAAAAAGGAATTGATGATATTGCACAGCATTATCTTGCAAAACATGGTATTATGGCAGTTCGTCGTGTGAAGGAAAGTGATATGATTAAACTTTCAAAAGCCACTGGTGGACGTGTAATTAGTAATCTTGATGATCTTTCAGAAAAGGATCTTGGTTCTGCTGATTTAGCTCAGCAAAAGAAAGTTGAATCTGATAAATGGGTATTCATTGAAGGTTGTAAACATCCACAATCCGTGACTATGTTGATTCGTGGTGGTTCACAAAGAGTTATTGATGAAGTTGATCGTTCTATTCATGATTCTTTAATGGTTGTAAAGGATGTAATTGAAAAGCCTGAAATCGTTGCAGGTGGTGGTGCCCCTGAGTCATTTGCAGCTTCACAACTAAAAGATTGGGCTGATAATTTTGATGGAAGAGAACAACTTGCAATCAAAAAATATGCTGAAGCATTAGAAACTATTCCACTAACTATTGCTGAAAATGCAGGAATGGATCCAATTGATACTATGGCTAATCTAAGAGCAAAACAAAACCAGGGTCGTAAGTGGACTGGTATTGATGCTAGAAACACAAAGATTGCTGATATGTTGGCAATTGATGTTGTAGAACCAATTGCAGTCAAAGAGCAGATTATAAAATCTGCAACAGAAGCAGCATGTATGATTCTTAGAATTGATGATGTAATTGCTGTATCTGGTGGTCCAGGTGGCGGCGGTATGCCTCCAATGGGTTAATGTTTTAGTTAAAACTTAAGCATTCTAATTTTCATCAATTATTATTGTACAAACTAGGTGTTGATTTGGGTGGCACTAAAACAGAAGCTATTCTGATAGATGACAATCTAAATGTTCTAGAGAGAAAAAGAATTCCAACTCCACAAAATGATTATCAGGCAATTATTGATACTATTTCATCCTTGGTCTCGGAACTATCTGTACATATTTCTGATTTTTCTTTAGGTATTTGTACACCTGGTACAATTTCTAAACAAACTGGATTAATCAAAAATAGTAATACACAATGTTTGATTGGAAGATCACCAAAAGAAGACTTGGAAGATAAATTAGGAAAAAAAATATCTATGGAAAATGATGCTAACTGCTTTGCAATGGCTGAAGCTAAAATGGGTGCTGCTAGTGGATTTAGTGTAGTATTTGGAGTAATAATGGGTACAGGCGTTGGTGGTGGAATTGTAATTGATGGAAAACTTCATTCTGGAAGAAATCACATTGGAGGTGAATGGGGGCATCATACATTACACCGTAATGGCATTCCTTGTTATTGTGGCCAAACCGGATGTGTAGAAACTTACATCAGCGGCCCCTCTTTAGAAAAACAATGGACAGGAATAACTGGAAGATTCCAATCTCTTCCTGAAATCCTCTCTAATATTGATGATAAAATTGGACAAAAATGGAAAGATCACTTTTTAGAAAATTTTGGGCATGGTCTGGCTAACGTTATAGATATCTTAGATCCTGATGTAATTATTTTAGGTGGCGGTTTATCAAACATTGATTTTTTGTATACTGAAGGAAAAGAATCCGTATACGACAAAGTCTTTTCAGATTCCGTTGATACGCCAATTCTCAAAAATAAATTGGGTGATTCAGCCGGAGTATATGGTGCTGCATTTCTAACTTAGTTATTCAGAACATCCTTCCATCTTTGAAATGAAATAACCATTTGTCATTATTTCAATTTCCATATCCTCTGGAACCGATTGTGTGTGACAGAATTCACATTCCTCTGTAGTAACTTTGGTAGATTCTTCTCCAATAGATTTTAACCATTCTTTTGCAAAGGAAATTGCTCTTTCTGTATTACTTTTGTCAGTAATTATATCAAAATGCATTGTATGTCCATCTTTAGCCTTGACATACGTGTCAAATACATGAAAATTCATACTCATAACAAATTCTCAGGAGTATTTATTTTTGATTTTTAAAATCTTATCAACAATTTGATTTACATCTGCATCTAATTCTGTACTAATCAAAATTAATCCTGCTCCCTCAGTAGGAATAGTTATTCGATAAACTTTTTCATATTTTGCTAACGCAAAAATAGGTTTCCCAAGTTTTTCAGATGTTTTTTTGCGTGAGGACCATCTATATACTGCCTGAGATAAAGACATCTCAGTTTCTTCTCTTGATAAGTAATTCTTCAACCCTGATCTCATTTTATCGTAAAGCTCACCATAATCATATACTCCTACATATCTGATTTTTTTATCACAATCTAGAATTTCATCACACATTTTCTCGTATTCCATTTTTTTCATTACTGGGGTTCAATTGTTGCAGGAGGTTTACTTGAAATGCTATAAGTTACCCACGTAACATCTTCAATTTCATTTGTTATTCTATTACTAATTTTTTCTAAAACGCCATGTGGAAGTCTTGTCCAATCAGCAGTCATTGCATCAATAGAATCAACAACTCTTATCATTACTATGTTTCCATATCTTCTTTCATCCCCAACAATACCAACTGCTCTATCATCTCCTACTGCAGCATAAGCTTGCCATACTTTATCATACAAATTTGCCTCCAATAACTCATCTTCCACAATTTTACTAGCTACTTTAGCTATCTCAAGTTTTGTTGGGGTGACCTCTCCAATTACTCTTACAGCTAATCCTGGGCCAGGGAATGGATGTCTCATGAAAAGTTTCTCTGGAACTTTTAGAATTTTTGCAATATTTCTAACTTCATCTTTGTAGATCTCTCTTAATGGCTCCAAAATTTCCAAATTGAACCAATCTGGTAATCCTCCTACATTGTGGTGAGATTTTATCACCGCTGCTGGTCCTTTTGAAACTCCGCTTTCAATTACATCTGGATAAAGTGTACCTTGAGCAAGCCATTTGAATGGACCATTTTTTTCAGCAAATTCAGTAAAGACACGAATAAATTCTTCTCCTACAATCTTTCTCTTTTTTTCAGGATCTTCTACTCCTTTGAGTT
>JAOTZM010000137.1 GCA_029861345.1 Candidatus Nitrosopumilus sp. | reverse complement strand
GACCAATTACATGAACAATTCCCTGATTAGGACTGTGAATATCAAATAGTTTGATTCCAAAATCTCTACAGTTTTTTTCCAAAGTTTGAATTTGGACTGCTGAAGTTTGATCTAATATAGGAAGAGACCTATCATTTGTTGGAACATTGTGATCCATTGTAGCTATAGTAAGATCAGGTCTTCGAACTTTTCTATTATTCATGCGTAGTCCGTCAAAAGCTTGGGGGGATGTTACCTCATGCACAAGATGTCTATCAACATAGATTAAAGATGGCCCAGTGGTTTTTTCTACAACTACATGTTGGTCCCAAATCTTTTCAAAAAGAGTCTTGGACATCAGAGCTTGTTAGTTAAGTATGTCAATATAATTGATTTTTACTGGTAACACGGAAGATTATCGTTTTTTGTATAAAAGAATCCTTCTGGACCATGGTTGGTACAACATCTGTACTCTAGCTACACGTCAGTGAGGAAAAATAAGATACATTGTCAATTCATCTTTAATACTTATAATCACCTTAAAGTAATTCTGAGCAATCCAGAAAAGAGTGAAAACAAAAAAACAAAATCTAAAATAAAAAACCTATACAAATTATTGTTAAATTCCTGTGATAAATACGACAAGATAAAAGAATCCTTTGACGAATATTATGAACCCGTCAAAGAACGGTATCAGGAAATAATAAAAATCAGTCCAAATCTTATTTGCAGTTTCGTCTCAAAATATAATTCAAGGACAGGACATAGATCCAGATAATGTTGATATTTTCAAATTAAAGGTCTGGTCTAATTCAGATCCGGTAGGTTTTGAAACATTTTTTAGAGAAACTGGAGACAATACTGGAATCTTTAGTGGAATTCAATTTGTTTCTGCAAATTCAAATTCAAATGAAAAGAAGCTAAAAGCAGGTTGCGGTGACACAGTTTACGCAGGATATACTGAAAACCAACTCCCAGACTCATGGAGTAGTGCAAAAAAATCAAACTATCTTGCAAAAAGTACTATAGGTTGTATAGCGTAAGAAGTTAAAAAATATGAAAAAATTTTGAAACTATTTAGCCAAAATAAATTTTTAATTTATACCTAATTTATCTAGACCAGATATATCTTTGCCCTCTTTGTTCTTGTATATTTTCTAATCTTTTGTTCAAACTTTTCGAAATTGATCTCTCCTACCAAAAACGACAAAAGTTTTCTTTCTTCAATAATTAGGCCCGGTAAAAACACATGGATAATTATTAACCAATCTACGAAAAATTATTCTGGGTTGTAATTGAAAAGTCCACCTGCAGCAATTATCTTTCCAATAATTTCTGAAAATGGTTTCATTTTGTACGTTTGATTTTTGGTAATATTATTAATCTCATTGGAAGAAATGTCAATATCAACTTGGTCACCTTCAGAAATTCCATCATATGCATCTTGATCAATTTCTATTGGTAACAAAAATGCACCATCAACTGCATTTCTATAAAAAATTCTTGCAAAAGATAATGCAAGTACAGCCTTTATCCCAGAATGAGATAAAGCAATAGGAGCATGTTCACGAGATGAGCCACATCCAAAATTTTTACCTGATAAAATAAAATCACCTTCTTTTACCTTGGAGTGAAAATCAGGATCCAATCCTTCCATTGCATGAGTAGCAAGTTCAGCATAATCATGCACTTTTAGATATTGACCAGGAATAATTACATCAGTATCAATATTGTCTTTTGCGTATTTTATTATATTTCCCTTCATGTCAAATCCCTCGGATCAGTAATCTTTCCAGTAACTGCGGAGGCTGCAGCTACTAGAGGAGATGAAAGATATGTTTGAGATTCAACATGACCCATTCTTCCTGGGAAGTTTCGATTGGTGGTACTGATACAGATTTCGTCTTTTGCCAATACACCCATATGAGCACCACAGCAGGCTCCGCACGTAGGAGGTCCAACGGTTACACCAGCATCTAAGAAAATTTTCAGTAGACCATTTTCCATCGCACGTTGATAAATTGAAATTGCTGCAGGTAAAACTTCAGTTCTAATCTTTACTTTTCTGCCTTTAAGGATTCTTGCGGCTGCTTCCAAATCTTCGTATTTTGCTCCGGTACAAGATCCAATGTATGATTTATCTAATTCAACAGAAGGGGCTTCTCTTACAACTGAAATATTTTCAGGAGAGAAAGGTTTTGCAACGATAGGCTCCATCTCTGAGCTTTCATATTCAAATATTTTGGCATATTTTGCATCATCATCCCCATGAATCAAGTTAACATTTGTAGCTCCTCGACTAGTAAGATAATCAACAACTTTTTGATCCGGTTCGACAATTCCATTTTTTGCACCTGCTTCTGTAGTCATATTACACAATGTTAGTCTACTTTCTACAGACATTTCATCAACTCCACTTCCACCAAACTGCATGGTTCTATAGACACCACCATCGGTTCCTATATCTCCTATTATTTTTAGGATCAAGTCTTTGGCCATTACATGGTCTGGCAGCCTTCCGTTTAGCTTAAAGTATAAAGTCTCTGGAACCCTAAACCAGATTTTTCCGTTTAATAACACATAAGCAATATCAGTGTGTCCTAACCCACAAGCAAATGCACCTAAAGCACCAGTTGTGTTAGTGTGAGAATCCCCGCCAACATAGACATCACCAGGCATTACCATTGCTTCTTCATGTGACAAGGTATGACAAATGCCGTATTGGCCCATACCATATTTGAAGTGTTTTTCGATTCCATAATTTTTTGTGAATTTTGATAATTTCACAATATTTTCTGCAGATACTTTTTCTGCTGAAGGGACAAAATGGTCTTCTGCAACCCAAACTTTGGCAGGATCCCATAATTTATCAACTGAAATTCCTTGTTTCTTTAGTTTATCAAAGACCTTGATAACACCTGGTCCGGATACATCATGTACCATTACCTTGTCAACGTTAGCGAAAACGACATCATCAGGAGAAACGGCGGACTTTCCGGATGCACGTGCAAGAATCTTCTCAACAATATTCATAATCCAAAAAGCTTTTTCTACAGATTAAAAGCTTTTCAGAACAATAAAAAAGAAATAAACTGCTCAGAATATTGTGCAACTATCAGTATTACCACTTTTAGCAGATAGAATGGATGAAAAATTTGACATTTTTGAGGAATTATTAGAAACACTAGAAAAAAACACCACAAATTTGCAAGAAGGTGATGTTTTAGTAATTTCAACAAAATATATCTCAAATTCACAGGGAAGGATTATAGATCTAAAAAAGACTAGAGTCTCAGATGAAGGTGCAGAAATTTCAAAAAAGTTTCAGATAAAACCTGAAATCGCTGAAATTATTTTCAGAGAATCTGATAAAATTTTTGGAGGAATAGTAGGATTCATCATTACATCATCAGATAACATAATGGCACCAAATGCCGGAATTGATAAATCTAATGCAAAAAAAGGAAAAATTATCCTTTATCCAAATAATCCATATCTTATTGCTGAACAGATTCGTAGAAAGATTTTCTTAAAATGGTCAATTCATGTAGGAGTAATTCTCGTCGATAGTAGATTAATGCCAACAAGGATTGGAACATCAGGAGTAGCAATAGCATGTGCGGGGATTGAACCAGTTTTAGATATGAGAGCAAAAAAAGATCTTGACGATAATCCATTAAAAGTAACATTTCAGGCAGTAGTTGACAATCTTGCAACCATTGCAAATCATAAGATGGGCGAAGGTGCAGAATCAAAACCATGTGCAATAGTTAGAAATTCAGATGCGAAACTTACAGATAGAAAGATCAGCCCCTCAGAGATGGTAATTTCCCCAGATCAATGTGTATACGTAAGAGGATTATCCAATCATTCAGGGAACTAAGTGTTCTAGTTGGTTCTGCTTTAAATAGAGGTATTTTGGTGGACAAAACATTGGAATATCTTACTACATATCCCAAAACGATTTCATTTTTAGATGGTTTAAAACATCGAATTAATGTCGATAATAGGGAGGGAGTTGAACAACTTCACATTGTTGTAAAGAAAAGTTTTGAAGAATTGATGAGAATTTTTACACAAGAAGGATTCACCAAGGTGAAATTTGAACATAAACAACCGGGGCAAATTGGGAATGGACTAAATCTAAAGTTAAAAAAACCATGGGAGATGCATATCAGAATGGTTGATTTAAAAAAAGGATTAATTGGAATTCATGCAGAAGTTGAGGTTTCAAGAGATTATCTTCAACATCTTTTCTCTCAGAGAACACCAGTTGTTTATGAAGTGGAAGAGATTCTAAAAAAATACCAAATCGAATACAGTATTTGGCATGATAAAATCAAGAAAAACATTCATGATATTGTAGACAACTATAAAGTCAAACTTGCAACACCTAGTCTTCCAGTATTTGCATGGAAACCAATGCTATTTGTAATTGGAACAATTGCTGCTTTTTATG
>JAOTZM010000040.1 GCA_029861345.1 Candidatus Nitrosopumilus sp. | reverse complement strand
ATTTTCTTCAAAGTCTCTGCAGATCCTCAAAATGATTCTCTCTCAAAAGTACCTATTTTTGTAACTACCGAAAAATCATTGTACAAAGCAGGAGAAAAACTCAAAGTTGTAGGTAATGTTATCCTTCGTGAACAAGGTGATGAAGGCCTCATTATTCCTGACCGAGTGACAATCAAAGTACTTGATGGTATTTTCCCATACAAACTAATCCATGAATCCACAGTTTATCCAAATCAAGGTGGGGAATTCTCAAGTCTATTTGAATTACCTGTCACCATATTTAGTGAGGGATCTTATATTGTAAAAGCACTTTACACCAAAACTCAGGTCGAAACAACATTTAGTGTAGCTAATGATTTTATTTTTGGTCTTGATGAGCCTGTATCTCTTTTGTTATCTACAGACAAATCAGAGTATAATCCTGGTGATACTGTAATTATTAGTGGCAAGCCTAACAAGTTAATCTATCTTGAAAAGTTTGATGTAAGCATTATCCAAAAAACAGATTCTGAGATTACTTGTGGTTCCTTTTACTGTGGAACGCATACTGGTCCTGTAACTTCTATTCGTCCGGGACCTTCTGGATCATTTACTCATCAATTCACAATCTCTGATTCTGTGTCTGCTGTTGGTTCATACGAAATTACCGTTGATGCTGACTTTGAAACAAAATCTGTCTTATTTGATGTTATTGAAAAACCTCAAACTCCAAAATTGAGTACTGTAGTTGAAAAACAAAATAGAATCTCTGAAAAAACAATCCCTATCTTTACTGAAGAGAAAAAAATTGATAATGGAACAATTGCACCTAGAGTTGTTTCAGGTTCTTTGATCACACCTTTAAGAGCAGATGAATCCAATGTCAATCTAAAGGTGTCTTCGGTAACTGGTACCTGTATTATTGGTCCTGACGCAGATTGTTTAGTTAGAGAATCTACAAAAAAACCGGGACAAATTTATGATGTTGTGGAAGTTGATGGAAATGACCTCAATGTAAGATATAGTGGCCCATATGTTAGATTAGAAAAATTTAGCATTCTACCTGAATCCTCTACTGAATTTTTACCTGATGCCAATTGGAATGTTGAGGTCATAAAAGATGACCAAGTTTCACGGTTCTATTATAAAGTGACATACAAAACTCTACAGTAGATTCAAAATACCATTCATAAAGTAATTGATTAAAGTGAAATTACAAGTTTTGATGTTTTATCAAGATGATCCAAAAAAATGTACAGCTGCAAAGATGGTAAAATTTGGCCTTGCCCAAAATATCAAAAAAATTGGAAATAAAGCATTGGTCTTAGATCCTTTCTCTGAAAAGACTTTGTTACCTAATGATAAATACTCAATAAATTCTATTGTTGGAATTGATTGCTCCTGGAATTTGGCTAATCAAGCATTTTCTAAAAAATATAATGGTATCAAAAGGAAACTTCCTCCACTGCTTGCAGGAAATCCCGTAAATTATGCAAAACTAAACAAACTAACCACTGCCGAGGCATTAACTGCTTCGTTATTTATTTTGGGTTTCAAAGATCAAGGTCTGGAACTACTTGATAAATTCAAATGGGGACATACTTTCTATGATCTTAATCAAAACCTCTTAGAAGAATATTCCAAACTTGAAAATGAAGAACAAATAGAACCAATTCTAAAAGATTATGGATTGTTATGATTATCTCTTCTTAAGATAAATTATAATTCCAATAATAATTATTATTGGAAGTATTATCATAATCCAATACTCTGATTCGTTTTCTGTAAATTCTATATTTTCTGATAACCTTGCTGGCAATTCAGACTTTTCTTCAGTTACAATAAAACTTGATTCGTAAAAATCAGGTTTTAGCACAGAGTCTGAAATTGCAAATATTTTGATATTGTTTCCTCCCAAGCCCAATTCTTTTGTATTCTCAGAAGATACATGAATCGTAACGCTATTCTCGTCTACTTTTAACATCTCTGATGATACCATCTTTCCTTCACTGCTTGTCAAAAAGTAAAGAATTGAATCTGAATGGCTAGCCTCTACTCTTAGTTCTAGTTCTCCTCCTCTTTGAATAATATTTTTCATATCTATGTTTTTGATGATTGGAAATTTTGTTTTTTCAAATTCTGCCCATTTCCCAATCTTAAATGGGTATGATTCATCATCAAATGCTTTTACTGTCATGGTTCTTGATTCAGGTGAATATGACTCTAAATAAAACGGACCATTACTAATCACTGCATGATTGTTGTCCTCAATCCATTTAATTGAAGAGTCATACCTCTTTTTGAAATATTCAGAATTTTGATTATTTTCATTGAATGCTGTGGGGATGTAATTGGAATCTCTGAATTCATTCAAATAATTTTTGATAAGGTTGGCATCATTTGGAATAATTAACGATAACCAGTTTACATTTTTGCTTGTTGCGCCAGATCTTGAAAATGATACTTTTCCATCTATGACTGCCTTTTCCATTGCAGATGAAATTTCCCATGGCATTGAATTCCATAATAATGCCCAATCTGCAATTTCTCCTTCATCAAAGTGCCAATAATCCACATAAACCTCAATAGTATCTTCGTCAATTGGGTTTACTCCGATAATAGTTTGAATAGTTTGAGAAGCTCTTGGGGTAAACTCTGTATCAAAGGTTCTATCATTCTCATCAACTTGTGTCCCCCATTCTATCATGAAATACAATGAATGTAAAATGTCATTCATATCCATTTGTTGGCCATTATGCCAATTGCTAAATTCAAAATCAAATGTCACCTTACTTGCTGCCAGAGTATCTGTAGGAACATTATTCCATTTTTGAAACGATGGATTCCATATTTTTGCTTCTTGAGGAATTCTTAGTTTTTCATTTGGTCCTGCAGTCTCAACCTGCCATTGTGCTCTAACAGGAAATGTTTCTCCTGTGAATGGGTGCTTGAAGGTTCCAGGATCTGAAATTATTCCCCAAATATGCCTGCTATAACTATCAGTTAATCCCATGATTGGGTTCCATGCTCCTTGATAGATCTGCTTTACACCAATCACTAACTCCTCACTATTGCTTTTGGCATTAATAGGTGTGAATCTACTTGGAACTCCTGCCCCCAAATCATTGACTATTCCTTTAATATTTTCATTTGCAACATATTGATCTATTTTGCTTGCCAAAAAAATCCTAATAGATTCATTGACTCCTTCAACAACTGCTTTTTGAATCAAATGTGACCTTTCTTCTGATGACTCAAAATCTCCGATGTATATTTTTTGGGTAAGATCATCTAATTTGTCATTTTTGTAATTCCAGTATTTAGGATCATTAAATCCTGGCATATTTGAAAACCAAGGTGAATACATCTGTCCTAACCCTACAGAGTCATATCTTACAAATGATGAACGTCCCCATCCTTCAGTGTATAAACTCCATTTCAAATCAAAAGGGTTTGAGCCATATACTACAACAAATGCTTTGTTCAGATCTCCAAAATCTTTTTTCACAGTGAATCCAATTTTTTGTAATTCTACTGCTAGAATTTCACCAATTGATTTTCTAACTGGATCATCACTTCTAATAAAAATCGTAATTTCAATTGGCTTTGTATCAATTTGCCATTTGTTGTCAATTTTGATAGCTCCTTTTTCTTTTAGTGCCTTGGCGATAATTTTTTCTGCAAGAGTGGGATTGTATTTGAAATTAAATGTCTCTAATTGTTCGATAATTGTAAGGTATTCCGGATCCGATGGACTATAATAAGAAATGATTGGTGACCCGTATCCACCCATTAATTCATTCACAATTAATTTTCTATCGACTAAATAATTTAGAGCAAATCTGATTTCCTTACTTGAAAATGGATTGAATTCTTCGGATTTTGCAGGATTAACTAGAATGCTGTAAGAGCCTCCTGTAGAATCAAAAACCTGTAATCCTGTTCTTGCTTGATGGTTTTCTAATCTGTCTGATGAAATTCTATGATAGTAAATATCTAGGTTTCCATTTCGTACTTCTTCTAATGCGGTATTTTCATCCAAATATTGAATAAATTTTACTGAATCAAAAAAAGTACTTTTTTCAGCAAATGATTCATTATACATAACAGTTACAATTGAAAGAGCTAGCATGATAACTAGCAATTTTTTCATAACCCTGATTTCAAATGCTTGTAATAAAACCTATATCATAATACTCTAAAGTTATTATCTCCTAAAACCTATATCCCTTCCATGAATCAAAACATACAGTTGAAAATTCATCCTAAAACAATTGCTGGACTGCAAGGAATTATACCTGGTGGAATATCTGTTAAGGATTTTTCTGCTGTTACAAAAATGAATGAAATAGACTCAAAAAAAATTTTAGACAACATTATAAAAAATAATATTGGAACAAAGCAAAATGGTTCATATTATTTTGAGGATGGTGATAAATTAAAAATTGCTGTTACTTTACTTGAGAATGGTTTTCCAATTGATGAAATTTCAGTTGCATTAGATTGGATAGATTTTGAAGGCTTGACTGCAGAAATTTTATCTTCAAAAGATTTTGCAGTTATCAAGAATATGATTCTGACTAAACCTAGAAAGGAAATTGATGTCATTGGTGTTCGATTGGGTATAGCAATTTTAATTGATTGTAAACATTGGAAGCAATACAGTACTTCATCATTAACTACTGCTGTTAAAAAACAGATTGAACGAACAAAACAATATGTTGCAAAGACTCAAGGAGCCATCGCTGTCCCTGTGATTGTTACGCTGTATCAAGATAAAATTAATTTCATTGAAAGCGTACCAATAGTGCCTATCTTCCAATTTTCTTCATTTATTGATGAATTTTACGGAAATATTGATCAGATGAAAACTATAGAAACAGGCTAGTAATAAAGAACAAAACGCCACCTATTACGAATCCTTTTGTAATTTTTAGGGAGTTATCCAGTGCCTTTGAATAGTCCTGGTATATCCCTTGCCCCATAACTTTTACTTTTGCCTCATTTTCTAAAATTTCAAATTTTGCTGAGGTTGTATTTGTTTCTGCATTTTTTGCAATCTCAAATAGCCATTTTGAAAGTTTTTCTGCGCTGGTGATCAATCCTAATTGATAGTATCCGTTTCTGTTTCTGGCTTTAACTGGAGCGTAATGTGTATCCGAAGTACAAATCTCAAGTAATTGGTATTCTTTTTTTGTAAAGTTTTCAATAATCTTCTCTCTCACTCCATTTTCCATATTGTTTGCATCTGCCCATCCCAGAAAATATTTTTTATTATTGATCTTCAGACAAACAATTCCAAGTCCTCCCATTCCCAAGTCTTCTGTCCATACATCCATTCCATCTGAATTTGCATAACCAAATTCGATTGGAAAACTATCTTTTGTAATTAGAGTATCTAAACAAGATTTTGCAGCCTTTAGCATGTCTTCCCCATCCTCTTTTGAAATTTCTTCTCCCATGGCATTATGACAATCCACTATCATTGTCATAGAATAGTTTCGATTCTTTGCATATTGTTCAATTTCTGTTTTCACGTAACTTGGAATATCTTCCATGCCGTGCGGTGATAATGACAAAAATAATAATGGATTATTTCCAAAAAGTAATCCAATTATTCTTGTTTTGTTTATTTGAACAGTTACTGGCTCTGTACATTGTAGTCCTTCTTCTTTGACTTTGCTGTTTTCTAAATTTTTGAGATAACTTTCAACCTCATTTTTTGATGGAAGGTTTAGAGAATGATCTGATATGCTATGCATAACCATGGCTGAAGAGTCTAAATTCTTGTAAATTAGATATGGTATGTTGCTTCCGCCTACAGGATGATATGGGCCGGGATGTATTTCAGGTAGCACCATCCGAAACTCTCTATTGTCGTTTGATGATGATAACCTTATCTGAGAAGTGGAAACTTTGGTTTCACTTGAGCGTTGTTCCATTATCTCTTCAGCTTCAGTGTAATCATTTCCTTGTGATGCCAAATATGCTTGAATAGTTTTGTGAGTACTTTCCATACCTGGTCTTCCAGCTCTGTCAGTAAGAAATGACCATACACTTGCAATTATCATAAAAGATATACCGTATCCTAATCCTATGGGTTCGCTAAGCATTGAAAACCATCTGTCTTGGGGAATTAAGATCAAAAACATCGCTAGTGGTTGAACTAAGCAAATGGCCCATGCTTTTTTGAGACTTGCTCCAAGCGTTGTGGTATAAATCCCTATTCTAAAACTGGCAAATAAGAGCATTCCAAAAGTAACAAAGAACAATGATATCTCTTTAGATAATACAAAACTTGCTAGTAACCCCATCAAAAGTGTGACTACCCATAACATATTTCCAAAAAGAGATGAATGCAATGACTTTGAATATTCTTTTTTCTTTGAAAATCTAGTATCAAGTAGTTGTGTTAATACTAGTACTCCAATTACTGCTGGAATTCTATACCAAATTTCATCAGTAGATAAATCGCTCAAGTAACCAAAATAGATTGCAAGTGAAATTACTGCTGCCACTGCCAATGATGCAATAAGTGAAAAGTAATGTGATGATGGATTGACTAGAGTAAGGGAGAACCTATTGTGTATGTTTGAAACATCGTCTGGATTTTTTTCCATTGTTATTTCACGTAGATACAAAGATATCGATAGCCCATGAAATTACAATTAACCCAATGGGAATTGATATGACAATTTTTGGGTCTATTTTGAATCCCTTTGTTTCATCTTCAAAGAACCTCATGAGGCCGCCACTTGATGCTGGAAGTGGTGCTGATTTCTTACTGCTCATTACAATTCGAAAAAACTGACTTTAACATAAAAACTTTATTCTATGCCTAAAATTTAACCCTACACTAAATTCTATCAGATATGATCTGTGATCTAATGCTCTTTCAGAAAATTTGAATGTAATTTGTAATATCCTCAAGGGGTAGTGTCTAATTAGTTCAAGACTCCAACAAAATTTCAGCTAAATTGAAAGTTCTGAATTTTATTTCATACCTAGATTATACATTACCCAGTCTCGATTAGGTCGTGCAAAATAGTGATCAGGTTCAATTTGTAGGGCCTTGTTAAGGCATTTCAAAGCTTCTTTGAATTTTGGCATATTCATAAGAGACGCACCTTTAAGATTCCACACATTGGCATTTTTAGGCTCTTTTTTTAAGGCCTTGTCTAGCAATTTTACGACAGTTTTGTAGTCCTTCAAATAAAAAAGAGACAAACTTTTGTTATACAATAGCAACGGATCGTTTCTGTTTTTTTGCAATGCCTTGTTGTAACATTTGATTGACTCTTTATCTTCTCCTAAATTATACAATGAAACTCCTTTGTTGCACCAAACAGTGGCATTGTTGGGTTCCACCTTGAGTGCTTTATCATACAAATCAATGACTTTGTTGTATTGTTCTTTATCATCTAATAAGTTTCCAAGATTAATTAAAGCATCCACATTATTTTTATCAATTCTAATTAATTTACGGAAGAATTCTTGAGCGTTTTTATTTTTTCCTTTTTCAGATAAAATAACTCCTTTACCATACAAAGTATCCACATTTTTCTTTTCTCTTCTTAGAATTTTATTGTAAATCTCAAGAGATTTGTCAATTTCTTGTAAATGATAATAATAATTTGCTTTTTTGAGTGCTTGTTAGATGCTAAAGAATTCTTTGACTTTTTTACTTGTAATCTTTGAACGTAATTTTTCAATACGTTTAATGATACTTGAGATATCTTTTTGTTCTTTTTTTGGAATTGATAATTTCTTTTTAGTTTGTTCCATTAATATCATCTCAACCTAACCTTGATCCTCTTCTGAGGTCTTTTTTTAATTTTTTTTCCAGTTGAATTTTTCGAAATTTTCTTTCTAGCATTTTTTTTTCATAATTCCATTGAAGAAAATTTTGAACATTTTTCAACGAAGTAGAAATATTTTTTTTAAGAGACCTAGCATCGTGACCAGAACTTTCAATGGCTGCACGTAAAGACGTCAAAAGATCAATTGCAATATCTCTTTTGTCAAGATATTCTTTTTTCTTTGGATCATTTTTTTCACAATTTTCAGCATCTTTACATTTTAAGTATTGATAATCGTCCAATGTTTTGGCAAGCTTGCTAGGTATCAAATTTAGCCGAACTTGGGTCTCAAAATCCCCAATAAAAAAACCAGAGACCTCTCCTCTTGCAGAAATTTTTCTACTCTCATATTGAATTAATTTCTCACATCTGTTTCTTTTGAAGAAATTCAAATATTATTAATGAAAATAAATTATAATTAACTATTGTTCCTCTATAGGGCCTTCAATTTGGTGTACTCATAATCTTGAATCTATTAAGACTATGACCACGATTGAGGACATTAAACTAATTTAACAAAACCTGCCCACGTCCTGAATCCTCTCAGACTCGTACTGTTATTGGTTTAACATTAGACCCAACGGAAACAAAACAGACCCAAGCTTTCAAAATATTTCCATGACTGTTCTAGCATCGGCATTAGAGGGATTAGGTACTTAGTTTGGTGCTTATTTTGGACCTATATGCTCAGAATTGATAGAATCAGAATACGGATATGCATTTAGGATTTTGCGATAAATCAGAATTTTCTGATAGTAATTGGGCTAAAAAACATGGATGTTAAATATGGACATAATGAAAAATTGATAAACAAATTCTAGAACATAACCTAAAATTCCATTTCAACATAGTCAATCCGTGATTGTAAGATTAATCCTTCTGGTGATGGTTACTGTAATCTCAACTTCACTTTTAGTTGAGCAGGCAGAGGGACTAGTAGAATTTAAAAAATACAAGGTTATCAACTCACCCAAAGTTTGTGGAGACAAGATGTGCTCAGAGATTGATGAGGAGCGTGCAAAGAAAGGATTGTCATCAAGAGACATTAAAGTTTGTGGAGACAGGCCATGCTATGATATTTCAGGGGATTCAGGAAAACTATTAAACAAATCTAGTCCCCTAGGACAGATAAATCTAGGAATTCCAATTGATTTGATAAAGTGCAAGGAAGGACTAGATCTTCTAGTAAGAACAGCTAGTTTGAGTCCAGCATGTATCAAAAAAGAAAATGTTGAAAAGCTAAGAGAATCCAATTGGGCAATATCTGACATCCAACAGCAAAAGATGTTTGAGAGACTAGCACAAGAAAGACAAAATAAAATTGTATCAGCAAAAACGTTACAAGACTTTGATGTGTCATTAAACATAGAGGTAGTTCACATAAACAATCAGAGATATCTTATGTTTGACGGATATGGATGGCACAGACTACACAATGTAGAAATCACAATCAGCGCAAGTACTTTTTCAGAATCAATTAGAACAAAAACGGATAACAGAGGACACTTGAATATGCCTTGGCCAATTCCAGATACTGTGGGCGGAAGAGTTTACCATATTTTTGCAACAGATGGAATACATGAGTTCAATATTGACGTTCCAATTGCGCCAAAAGATGCAACAATTTCAGAAACTTATCTTAATGGCAACCGATGCGAATTAGTAACTTTTCCAATTAACTGGTCTGGTTGTGATTTGTACGGAAAATATCTGGCAAATGTTGATTTGAAGATGGCAAATCTTAGTGGTGCAAATCTTTTTGGTGCAACTCTGATAAACAAGGATTTGACTGGATCTGATTTTAGCGGGGCATCTCTGAAAAAAGCAAACTTGGAGGGAGCCATTCTTACAGGAGCTAATTTTACTTTTGCAAGTCTAGTGGATGCTAAAATGCAAAATGCAGACATTACTTTTGCCAACTTTCAATTAACCAAAGCACACAGAACCGACTTTACAGGCTCAAATCTGACAAATGCCAATTTTCAGGATGCAACGTTAAGTTATGCTATTCTGGCATGGACTGACTTGAAGAATGTAAACTTGGAGGGAGCCGGAACCTGGAGTACAAATCTAAATGATTGCAAAAACCACCCTATCTGCAAATAGGTCAAAAAAGGATTAATCATATTTTGCCAAAGTATTCATCGATACACAGTTTTTGTTTAATTCATAATTCCCTCTTTTTACTCATTGTTTTGATGATGAACAAATTGATTTTGGTATTAAGTATTTTTTATATCATTTCTGACAAATCAAGATTCGATTGATACCTTGGAGAATTTAGAGTCCACTAAAACAAGGCAGTGATTAAAATCACCTTGATGCATTGCTGAGACTGAAAAGTGTCTGAATTCTTTTAACGCAACATCGACCGTTTTTGAAATTCCTGTTGTCACTACGTTTCCAAAATCATCAAAAACAAGCAGTTTGAAAAAAATTGAATTATAAAATATATCTTCATTGTTGGTGTAATCTCCAATCAATGTCACAATGTTGTTTTGTTGCTTACATAAAAGCACAGTAAAATCATCAGAGAAATATTTGGTTTCATAAAATTTCTGATGGCTAACATACAGGTTGCTGTTACTTGATCTTGAAAGTTGAGTTTGATGAATTTTTAGTTGGTGATTTTTTTCTTCTAGCGTGTTTGGTGGCAAACTAGATGAACTGTTTAAAGATTGTTCCAAAATGATCTCCTTACTTACAAGATAATTAATTGAATTTTGTAGTTCTTTTTGTGAGATAATGCCTTGTTCATACCAATCAAATATATTTTGAATCCATTTAGTGCTAGTTTCATCTTTTTCCAAATTGGTTTTAGGTTCAGACAGACCTATTTTCTTGCAGTTTGGACATGATGTGGATTTGTAATTATCCATCATTACCAAAAAATATTTTTTCTTACCATCCAGGATTAGAATCTCGTTTTGCCAAATTCTGAGAACATCATAACACAAGGTGAACACCTTTGATTGTCCAATCAGGATTCTATCGTTTGTATAGTCACATTCCTCAAACAATTCACTAGAGGACAAATCATCGTATCTTACTTCCAATTCCGCATCATAAGACGTATTGTAATTATCGACCATTTCAAGAACCTCTTTCTCAGGAGTACTCTTTAGGATATTAGGCTCCATAACCCATATTTTGAACATTTTATCCTGTAAGAGAAAATAATCCAGATTGTTGTTTGTAACATTGACAGTCACCTTTAAGAGATCTGCATCATCAAGGTAGTAACCTGGAGTGTCATTCATCAAAAGCGTCTGAGCATCTACTACTTTCAGGTCAATCAAGTCCAGGTCATAATAGGGGGGTCTAAAACTCTGTGCTTGTGGTACTGCCGCCACAGATATCATCAGCCCTAGGAAAATTGACAGGATGACACTAAATTGAAATTCACGTGACATGAGCGTGTGAGTTATTGTTGGTATACCTCTCCCCATCCGCGCAAAATCAATTTCTTAGAAGAACTTAATTTAACACATGCTGGATCACTACTTGATTTTACCATCAAGATGTAATCTGGCTTGCATTGGATTTCATCTATGCTTCTGTCATGCAATTGTTGTTTCTTTGGAGGCAGCTTGTCAAGATCTTCTTTGGTAGGTTTTTGGATATCTTCTAGGATAATTACAGAAATGACATCGCTTCTTTTTTCTAAGATTGGAATCCATTCTGTATGCACCTGGGCTGTAATCTCATTTTTTTGTTGATCAGAGACAACATTTACAGCATTAGAAAATGACAAAAATTTCAAAACATAACTTTGAAGATAGCGTATCTCTTTTGCCCTTTTTAACGGATCAGTACTCTCTGAATCTCCGGCAACCTTTATGGCAACTGAAATTCTTTTGCCTGTGACAGACAATACATCCTTGTATTTTTGAGCAAATGTGGCTGCAGTAAATGCATTATCAGAACTTGATTTTGATGAAGGAATTGTAGAATCAGCATCACTAAATGGGATTATGGGAGTTATTCCCATTGAAATAATCAGAAAAATGAATCCAAAAATAATTAATTTCACAGGAAAAGTAAACCATGACTAGATTTAAGGGAATTTAAAGAATTCAGAGATGAAAATCACTATAAATCCGAACCATTTTGGGGATAATCTAGTCCGTCAAAGGAACTTGATGTTTTAGTTCGATTTCCTCTTAATCAGCAA
>JAOTZM010000039.1 GCA_029861345.1 Candidatus Nitrosopumilus sp. | reverse complement strand
AATTAGATTCTCTTTCTAATAATGACACAGAGTACTTTGCAAAATTAGAAGGTCACAATCCATTTGGTTCTGTTAAAGATAGAGCTGCATATTGGATGATTAAAGATGGCGAAGAAAAAGGAATTTTGACAAAGGGAAAGAGCATTATCATTGAACCTACTTCTGGAAATACTGGAATTGCCCTGACTGGAATCGCTAACTTGTTAGGCTACAAAGTTGAGATAGTTATTCCAGAAAAAGCTAGTAATGAAACCAAAGAAATAATCAGAAATCTTGGTGCCAAAGTATTTGAGACAAGTGATGATTTGTGTCCAAAAGTTGGCGCTGGAACTGATCAAAGCATTGCACTTGCAACATCTATTGCATCTTCAAGACCTGATACATATTATTCTCCAAATCAATATTCCAATGAAGCAAATTTCAAGGGGCACTATGTAGGTACGGGCCCTGAAATCTGGAAACAAACTGAGGGAAAAGTAACTCATTTCTTTACAGGTGTCGGTACTGGGGGTACCATCACTGGAATTGGTACTTTCCTTAAAGAAAAAAACCCTAACATAAAGATCATTGGATGTCAACCACAACAAAATCACTTAATTCAAGGGTGGAGAAACTTTGAAGAATCTGCAAAACCAGACTTGTTTTTGAAAAGAGAAAATGTGGTTGATGATTGGATATCTGCAGATAACAATGAAGCATTTTCAGTGGTAACTGAAGTCTTAGAAAAAGATAAACTTTTGATCAGTCCATCATCTGCAGCAGTATATGCTTGCATGAAGAAATATCATATTGAAGGAAATGCATGCGTAGTGGGAATCTTTGCTGATGATGGAAGAAAATTCAAGAGTGTTTATGCTACACAGAACGTAATGTCTGAAGACGAATTTGATAATGCTCTCAAAGGAGCAAAACACATGTCTGACTTGGCATATTGATAGTAATTATTCCAATATTTTCTTTAGATGTTTTTCATAAAATTCTCTGAATGAGGTATTCATATCCTTTTCGTGACTTAGGCACTTGTTACTATGTTCCGTTATTTGTTGCCTTATTTCTTTACTCCATATGCTTTGTTGTTTGTTTTTAGAATCCATAATTGATGGATTCTCTTTAATTTTCTCCATAAAATCTATTAATGTTAATCCAAGTTTGCGAAATTTACTGATACGTAATAAGAACATTTGAGATTCTTCCTTGTTAACTAAATTCATCATAGAGTATGCCTGATTATAATATTCTACACCCTTTTGATTGTATTTTTTAAAATCATCAATTCTTTTTTGCCAATATTCTTTCAAGGGTTTTTCTTTTATCCTATAACTAAATTGAATTTCTCCTAACTCCGTTCCTAATTTTGCTAGTTTCTCACTATGTTCCTTAGCTGATTTTTTTAGATTTTCTGGATCTTGACTCATAAAATTTAGTTGGTTTACTTACAATAAAGAGTTTAGACTTTTTGGTTTTTCCATACCTCATGAGATTTTTTAGAGTAATCTATTATGCACTTTTCACAGAATGAATCCCATTCATCAATTCCTAATTTTTTAAAAAACTCTAGAGACCAAACATATGATGGTTCTTTTCTATATTGAAACTGTTGAATAGTGTAGATATCTTTTTGATAAAATTTATTCATACAATTTTTGCATTGTGCACTTTTCATTATTTACTATCTGCACTTTCTGTGAGATATTTGTCAACATCAATTGCTGCCATACACCCAAAACCTGCAGCAGTAATTGCTTGTCTATAATTTCTGTCATGAACATCACCTGCAGCAAAAACTCCTTCGATATCTGTGTGCGTTTTGTTCTTTAAAACAACGTATCCGTCGTCATCTAACTTAATCTGATTTTTGAATAATTGTGTGTTGGGCTCATGTCCAATTGCAACAAAAAGACCACCTACATCAAGGGTTGTTTCTTCATTTGTTTTTAAATTTTTTAGAACTGCTTGTTGCATTTTTTGATCTCCTTTGATGTCGATCACTGCTGAATTCCAATGAAATTTGATTTTTTCATTGTTTAATGCCCTTTCTTGCATTACTTTACTAGCACGTAATTCCCCTCTTCTATGAACCAAATGAACAGTTGTGGCAAATTTTGTTAGAAATGTTGCTTCTTCTATAGCTGAATCCCCTCCTCCGACAACCACTAATTCTTGATTTCTAAAGAATGGACCGTCACATGTAGCACAATATGAAACCCCCTTTCCACCAAAGGTTTGTTCTCCCTCCAAACCCATCTTTCTTGGATTTGCACCCGTTGCAATAATAACTGCCCTCCCTTCGTATTCTTCTGATGCTGTTAGAACTTTGAAAGGCTTACGTCTAAAATCTACATCCACCACTTCATCATCAATAATTGTTGTTCCCATTCTTTGGGATTGTTTTCTCATATCTATCATTAAATCCGGGCCCATGATCCCATTTTCAAATCCTGGGTAATTTTCAACCTCTGTAGTGTTTACTAATTGTCCCCCTGGCAATATTCCTGATAAAATCAAAGTATCATAACCTGCCCTTGAACAATAAATTCCTGCAGTATATCCTGAGGGGCCTGCTCCAATAATGACTACGTCAAATTTTGTTTTCTTTTTATCTGGTATCTTTGGGTTATCATCATTAGTTTCAACCACTGCTGCACCTGCATCTGCTGCCATCATAATAGTTCATCTCTCATAGTTCAATAATTTAAGTGAATATCCCTTTTGAGATCTACAAGCAAGATTTGTATCTGTTTACTTTGAATTTGATTTTTTTAATTCTTCTAGAATTTTTAGATGTTTTTTGCAAAACCTTTTGTTTTCTATTTGTGAAAATAAAAGATCCTTTTGCCAGTGAGAATTAAACAGTCTACAATCCCTATGTTCACAGAACTCTTCTCCTGTTTCATAATACATGATGGCTTGTAACAGGTACCCTTCTGCAATTTTTGATATTCGAGGGTCATGACATTCTAAAAATTGACCTTTGTATTTTTTTTTAATGTCTTCATTTTTTTCTTGATAAAAATTGGTCATTAGATCTAGATAGTATTGTTTAGGTTTTGCTGGAGCTTCTATCATTCCTGTTGTTGAAATTATTGCAGGATTGGATCCAATTAAAGCCCTAGAATGATATCTAAAGTCACTTTCATCAAATGTACAAGTAATCTTATTTGTAAAAATTATGTGTAATGTGTCTATTTTGCTTTCATTTACTGGAATAAATTCACTAAGTACGTTATGAAATTCAAATCCATCATATAGTATCTCCTCTTCATTATCTAATTTCTCTTTGGTTCCATTTTCAACTTGGATGACTGTATCTATAGGATTATTTTTTTGAAAGGGTTTTTTTAAATCAAAAACTCTTGTCTTGGCAATTTTTTCAAAAATGTTATTACTTGAACATTGAAAAAAATCATCTCTTGTCTCAATTTCAACTAGAAACGTTTCTCTGAGAAATCTTCCTAATCTTTCTAAATGAATTTCAGGAACTGAAGGTTCATCGTATAGAATAATTTTACAAATTTTCACTATAATCTTGGAGCCGTAAGGGCTTATCTTTCTAACTCTTTGATTTTTGCTGCTGTTATTTCAGCTGCTCTTTTTCCTGAATATAACATTGAACCAAATGTTGGTCCCATTCTTGCTAGTCCATGTGTTTCAGTTACTGACATTCCCGCAGCTACTAGTCCTGGAAATACTTCGCCTGTTTTGTTAACAACATGTTCTTCACCTTCATTAACATACATTGGATTCATTCCTTTCCATTCTACTAACCCTCTATCCACCAATCTTTTTACTGCAACAGAATCGTGACCTGATGCATCAATGATCATTTTTGCTTCAAATGCAACTGGATCAACACAAGTAATGTTACGAGGTAATGCTGAAACTGGCATCCAATTAACAACAATTCCTGTTACTCTGCCATTTTTCATAACTAAATCATCAAACTTTGTAAGATTAAGAAATTTAACTCCTGCATCACATGCCCCAGCAATTAACTTTGAAACCGCATGTGGTCCTGGAGTTAGGTATAATCCTTCTGCTACTTTTTTGTATGGGACCCCTAACTCATCCCAAATTTTTTGAGCAGGTTCTCTAACTGTGACTGGATTCATCATATATCCTCCTAGCCAGTAACCTCCGCCAAGATAGTTATTTTGCTCAATGACAAGAACTTTGAAACCCATGTTTGAGAGCTCCCTACTTGCTGTCAAACCTGCAGGTCCTGCACCAATGATAATTACATCTGAATCTGCTCTATCAATTAAAACCTCATGAAATTCATTTGCAATTGCGCGTGTAATTTCGACTTCACGTACGTCTGTAAATATTTTGGAAGATTGTTCTGCAACTGTAGCTTCTTGCACGTCGGTGTTGATCCTCTGAATAATTAATACCTTCCCACAAATTCATTAAAAAATTGAGTGTTACTATCTGATAATTATCTAAGGTTGCCTCTCATTTTATTAATATATAATGACCAAAACTTACATAAATTATAGAGACAACTAGGAATATTGTCTTGATGAGATCTATAGAAAGTCAAAATGTAACAGAACTATTAAAGTATACTTACATTGTTTGAAAATATTTAGTTTTTTTCAAAAACAAAGGATTTCATATGAAAAAATGATACAACAACACAAGATTGGTTCAAAAAAACAAATCTGGTGTTGAAAATCTTGGGTTATTTTTTGGAAAGTTTCCAGTTTATGAACAAAACCGATGAACTAACTATAGACTTTTTTGCTTTAGCATGATCTAATTATTCATTAAAATTTCTTCTGTTGTTTTATTTTTATCCCTACAAAACAATTGAAATTTAATTATTACTGCTCCTAGTTTTTGAGTATGTTCAATATTTTTCTATATCAAGATCTTTTTTACCGCTGTAAGCGTTTCTCATAATTTCTATTTCGTAGTTGAAAATTTCATTTCTACTCTCCTGGTTTCAAAGTGTTATTCATCTAATTCTTCTTCGAATCTAGGATCTTTAATTTTACAAGGGCCACAAATTTCTCGTTCCCAAATTTCCAAAGGCTCTCCACAGGAACCGCATTTTTGTTTTAATTGTTCAGCATTTTCAAGCTCTGTTTCAATTTTATCTTCATCCTCACGCAGTATCATGTCACACAGCATCACAAATATTTGATGATACTCTGATTCCTTGACAGTCTGATCCTTTCTCAAAGTCAATAAGTAATCGATTGTTCTGTGATGTAGTTTATTGTCTATATCCTTCATATTTTTAACAATTCCTTGTTTTCCTTACATTGTGCTAATAAATAATCATAATGATTTTCCAAGATATGTTCTTTGTCAGTAATTATATTAAAATTAGAGATCCCTGCTCTAAACAAAAAATTCTTCTATATCTATTATCTGTTGCTTTAATTCAAAGGTTAATTGAATAGAGTTTTGTAATTATTCTATGAAAATTTTACCACACAAAAAATTAATTATTATTTTTTTTTAAATGCTTGAAACATCTATCCTTTAAATTAATTTTATCAATACGACATTCGAAAAAATATAATATAAAGTTGTAAGAAGAGAATCAAAATAGTTTTTTTTACAATTTATTCCTTCTCGCTTTGTTTGTTTGTACATAGGCATTGAAGGTTGCAATTTTTGATAATTCAATTTTATCTAACATGTTATGACTTGAATTCTTTTTGGTTTTTAATGGGATTTTTTTTGCTTGATTCATCAAGTCATCAATACTGTGATAATAGAATTATCCCAATACTATATCTTATCTGGAAAATTTTATCAATTAGGTAGTACTAATTATTTTCATCATATTTAGATAAACCTAGAACTGAAAACAGGAAAATTATGTATATCAACGAAAATTTCCCTCCCAAAACCTCCATATGTCAAAAATTTATAACCGAACTCAAGGGATTTCTTGTATTGACCATATCCGATCTAAAACAATCTAAACCTGACTCTGCCAAATCTAAAATTAATTGGGCTAGATTAGAAGAGGCAGATAATTTTGCTAAAACAGTAAAATTATTCCGTCAAGGAAAATATGATGAAGTTAGTTTTAGACGCTTTAGGCTTCAACATGGAGCTTATGGTACCAGAATGACTGGAGACTACGCCATGGTCCGAATAAAAATCCCTGCAGGTGAAATTTATCCACATCAACTTGAAAAAATATCTCAATTAAGTGAACAGTATTCTATTGGTAGTGCACACTTTTCTACAAGAGAAAACATCCAACTACACTGGGTAATACTAGAAGATGTTTCAGAGATTTTTCGAGGCCTTGCTGAAGTTGGACTAACATCCAGAGAAGCCTGTGGAAATACAGTAAGAAATGTTATGTGTAGTCCTTTATCCGGTGTTTGTCCTGATGAAGAATTTGATGCAACTCCCTATGCGCTTGCCACAGCAAGATTCTTTTTGAGAAACCCCATGGCTCAAAACCTTCCAAGAAAATTCAAATTCAATTTTACATGTTGTGAGAAACACGGGATGGTGAGAATGGTTGATGTTGGACTAATCCCTCAGACTAAAAAAATTGACGGAACTACTCAACTCGGTTTCAAAGTCTTCCTTGGTGGTGGATTAGGAAACAAATCCTATGTTGGGTATGAATTAGAAGAATTTACTCCTGAAGAAGATCTACTCTATACCTCCATTGCAGTAATGAGAATTTTTGATAGACTTGGAGATAGAAAAAATCTTGCAAGAAATAGAATGCGTTATCTCGTAAATGATATGGGGTGGGAAAAATTCCAAAACCTAGTTCTAAAAGAAAGAGCAATTGTAAGAGCTACTCAGTCAGTAATTACTCAACTCAAAGTTGATACTACACCAAATGAAATCAGACGACCAATTAGAATCACTAATGAAAGTGGCGAAACAACACCTGATGGTTATGCAAGATGGCTCAAAACTAATACCGTTAAGCAAAAACAATCTGATTATGGTTCTGTTTTTGTCACTCTTGAGGCTGGTGATATTACTGCAAGCCAACTTGAAGCATTAGCAGGTATAGTCCGTGACTTCTCTTCGGAGGGGAAGGCAAGATGTGGATTTGCACAAAATATTGCATTACGTTATGTCCATCAGGACGATTTGCCACGATTGTATTCTAAACTTTTAGAGGTTGGATTGGCAAAGTCTGGGGCATTAACAATGACTGCACCTATTGGATGCTCAGGTACAACTTCGTGTAACCTTGCATTAACAAACTCCCATAGACTTGCAAAAGAAATTCAAAGAAAATTCCTTGAATTAAAATTAGATGAAGATGATGATTTAAGAGATTCTTCAATTAAGATAAGTGGCTGCCCAAACTCCTGCGGTCAACATGGAATTGCAACTATTGGCTTCTTTGGAGGCGGGGCCCGTGTTGGAAAAGACATGTATCCAAATTATCAGATGTCTTTAGGTGGACGTTCTGATGGTGATACTATGTTGGGCCAAACCTGTCTTAGGGTTCCGGCAAAAAGAGTGATCCCTGTAATTCTAAAGATCATTGAATTATTCAAACAAAATAAGAAACCTGATGACACTCTCAAATCATGGGTTCATAGAGTTGTAAACAACAATGAAGATTCTGAAATAAAATCAATTAAGGATATCAAAACAGTATTGGAACCACTAACAATCCCCCCTACCAAAGAAGAGGATTCTGACTTTTACCTTGATTACGGCAGTGATACTAGTTATCATACGAAAACTGGAAAGGGTGAATGCGCTGCTTGACAGATTCTGGTAAAATAACAACTGATGTTGACTCTTTACGTTCAGAAATAAGAGACAAAAGTGTTCGAGTAATTGATGTTAGAAGAGAGGATGATTACAAACAAGATCATATCCCCACTTCTGTCAATTTACCTTTAGCAAATCTTTTGTCCGATGATAGTCCAGAACGTGTTTTGAAACTTGTAAATTCTATGGGCATTGATGATGAAACTCCTGTTGTTGTTTATGATGATACTTTTGGTGCATTGGCATCAAGAGTAGCTTGGACTTTGGAATACCTTGGACACTCAGATGTAACCTTGCTTGAGACTACTTATAGTAATTGGAAATCTCTTGGTTTGGAAAGCGATGCTAATACTCCTGAAATACAAAGCAAAGAACACTCTATGAATTTACAACCAAATATTTTGGCAACTTCGGACTATTTGGAAAGTGCAAAAGAGCGAGATGATGTAATCCTGATTGATAATAGGGAACGATTGAATTATCTTGAACAGCATATTCCAGGAGCAATAAGCTTACCATATCGAACACTTGCAACTAAAGACAAAATCTTACGTTCAAGGGAAGACATGAAGCGATTACTTGAAAATCGAGGAGTTACTGGAAATTCAGAAATCATTACGTATTGTGGCAGTGTAGGTACTCTTTCTGGTTTGGCATATTATGCATTAAAATCTGCAAATTTACCTAACGCAAAATTATATGTCCGCTCATTTAAGGAATGGAAAAATCTTCAAAAGCCTACAGAAAAACAAGAAGATGCCAATTACTGGGATTTGTCTGCTGAATAATTAAGAAATCTCATTTCTGAGTTTTTTAGTAACTGTAACTTCGATGTTATCAAACAATACTAACATCTTATCTTTATTTTCCACAAGATAATCATCTCCTCTATCTTTTAATCTAATTTTCCATAGTCTTATTTCTCTATGTTCCTCAAAGAAATTCTCAATCATCTGTTCACCTGATCTTGTGGGGTCTATGAATTCATCAAAAATATCCATAGTTTTCTCAGCGTCTTCTTCTTCAATTGCTTCTTTTACAGATTGAATGGCCTGACTCATTTCTTTCAAATTCTTAACTGGTTTTGGTAATTTTTTCTTTGTAATGCCAAACAATCCTTTCTTTTCTTTGCCCATTTTATCTGCAACATTTGGTGAGAGATCATACACTGGGATTTTACTTAGCCCATCACGTTTCTCATTTTGTATGATGAGTCCTTTTTCTAATAATTTCTTTAATGCATTTTCTGCGTCAACTTTATCAAGAAATGTTGTCCAGACGATAGAACCAAGTGTGTGATATCCCTGTCTTATTGATTCTAAAACTACCACTTCTTCAATTCTCTTAAATCCTTCTTCAATTCTAACATTTATGAAATCTTTATCTCTAATTGATTTTCTGGCATTTTTCACATCTATTTCAATTGAACGTTTCAATGACTCTAATGCTTCTGGTACTTGATTTAGCAATGAGAGGAAACAAGATTTGTTGTACCAAGCCATTCCATATGTTGGATCAGATTCAATTGCTTTTTCAGCTGCATCTAATGCTTTAGAATAATTTTTTTGTTCGTAATGCACTAACCCTTTGAGATTCCAAGCTTCTGGATTTGTAACATCAATATCTAAAATTTTATCATAAACTTTCAGTGCTTCACCATGTTCATCTAAATGAAATCTAGCATAACCCAACTTCATCAAAGTTTCTACATTATTAGGATCAATTCTTAATGCCTGTTCAAATACTATCACGGCATCTTCTAGTTTTTCATCTGCCATGAAATTGACTCCTTTTTTAAATAATTTCTTGCGATTATAATCAGAATCCACTAGGCTGGTTTCTTTTACCTCTTTTTTTTCTGATTTTACTACATCTGTTTTCTTTGATTTTTTTCCGAAAGGCTTTTTCACTAGCTCAAAATGCAATTTAATCTAGATAAATACTATCCTTAATGAGCCTAATGCTGTCCATATTGTAATTAGTGTGGTTTCATGCGATCTAAATATAAAAATACTTGGAATATGCACAAACGAATGTGTCATCTCAGTCACGATTAGAAATTCGAGGGCAGGCACCATTTAAACAATCAGGTGTATATGAAGCCCAAATTGCAGTAACTGACAACAAACCTTCAGATGATGCAATTAGAACCAAACAATTCTCATCTCTATGGAGAGGTACATTTCATCTTAGAGTAAAAGATGGAATGTTTTCTGAAACAATTGGTTCTCAAGAAAATCCTCTTCCATCTTCTTTAGAAAAACTTGATAAAATTTGGATAGTTGTAACTGATCTGTTCTCTTCATTGCATTCTGTATTTGATGTTACTTTGGCTAAACGCTCACAAACATCACAACCTGAAACTAAAACTATAGCCGTTTCTGAAAGTTCTAAAATTAAACCTTCAGTAAAAACTAAAAGAAGCTCTGCTACTCAAAATATTCCTGGTATTTCTGGTGATAAGGGTCCAACCGGCCAACAAGGTCCACCTGGAGACAAAGGTCAACAAGGTCCACCTGGAGACAAAGGTCAACAAGGTCCACCTGGGTCTCCCGGTCCCTTGGGAATTAAAGGTCCAGCAGGGCCTCAAGGTCCACCTGGGGACAAAGGCCCAACCGGTGACAAAGGCTCACAAGGTGACAAAGGAATTACTGGCGACAAAGGAATTACTGGTGACAAAGGAATTACTGGTGACAAAGGAGATAAAGGTGACAAAGGAGTAACTGGTCCACCTGGTGACAAGGGAGAAAAAGGTTCCACCGGTCTAATTGGTGATAAAGGCTCAACCGGATTAAAAGGTTCAATTGGTCCCATAGGAGAAAAAGGCCCAACCGGCGCATCCGGAGACAAAGGTCCACCTGGATTACGAGGTACTCCTGGAGAGAAAGGTGATAAAGGCCCAACCGGCGCACCCGGTGACAAAGGGTTAACTGGTCCAATTGGCCCTATAGGAGAAAAAGGCCCAACCGGACAAGCAGGTGTTCAAGGTGAAAAAGGAATTCAAGGTCCCCCTGGTCTAATTGGAGATAAAGGTCCACCTGGTGCACCCGGTGACAAAGGATTAACTGGTCCACCTGGAGAAAAAGGTCTAACTGGTCAATCTGGCTCTGCAGGTGAAAAAGGTCAACAAGGTCAACAAGGCCCTGTAGGTTCTAAAGGACTTACAGGAGTTCCAGGTCCGCAAGGTGAAAAAGGTGACAAAGGTCCAACTGGCCCTCAAGGCGACAAAGGTCTAACTGGTCCAACTGGTCCTTTAGGACAAAAAGGTCCAATGGGTCCACCTGGTCTAATTGGAGAAAAAGGTAGCAAAGGTCCTGAAGGAATAATTGGAGAAAAAGGTCCACAAGGTCCACAAGGTCCTGTAGGTTCAAAAGGACTTACAGGAGTTCCAGGTCCGCAAGGTGAAAAAGGTGACAAAGGTCCAACTGGCCCTCAAGGCGACAAAGGTCTAACTGGTCCAACTGGCCCTCTAGGAGAAAAAGGTCCACAAGGTCCACAAGGCTCTCAAGGCGAACGTGGAGTTACCGGCCCCCCAGGAGAAAAAGGCCCCCTAGGTCCACAAGGAATTCAAGGTCCACAAGGAGAAAGAGGCCCAACAGGCCCAATAGGTTCAATTGGTGAGCAAGGTCCTTCAGGAGGACAAGGTCCAGTAGGTCCACCTGGTCCAAGAGGTCCACCCGGTCCACCAGGAGAAAAAGGTCCCTCAGGTGGTATGTCATCAGAACAAAAAGCACTTTTCAAAGAACTGTTAGAAATTTTGACAAATAAAAATGCCATTACAACTGAAGAACAAATTAAACTCATGAGTTATCTTTACTAATCAAATTAAAAAAAATTACGAAGAACAAACATCAAAATAAAATTTAATTTTATATCTTTGATTATAAATTATTTGAAAACGATTTTGTATTTTTAGAATTGTAATGTAGAACTGTAATTTGAATTATGGTTGATTTTGATTTAGTAAAAAATGCATTAGAAAAAGCATTGTATTAATAACACAATTCACACTAATGTTAAATCATCAATCCTATCTCTTGATAACAAATTCTTAGTCAAACAATCTGTTAAAGGAACAAACACAAACTTCACAACAGATGTAGTTAACACTAATTTAAGATTCAGAAAAAGGAAAACAATTCGTCGTCGAGATGACGATTGTTAGTTTGTTGACGAGATTATCGTCTTTTTGCTGCTTTTCTCTTTGGAGCTGCTCTTTTAGCTGCAGTTCTTCTCTTTGGAGCTGCTTTTCTCTTTGGAGCTGCTTTTCTCTTTGGAGCTGCTTTTCTCTTTGGAGCTGCTTTTCTCTTTGGAGCTGCTTTTCTCTTTGGAGCTGCTTTTCTCTTTTGAGCTGTTTTTT
>JAOTZM010000136.1 GCA_029861345.1 Candidatus Nitrosopumilus sp. | reverse complement strand
CAATGACAATTATTATATAGGATTCACTAATCATCGTGCTTAATGAATAAGCGTGTTAGTATGCTCTTTACAATTGCAGCAGTAGCTGTAATGGGGGCAACCTTATTCGGAAGCACATACACACAAACCCAGATTGCAGGACAATCTCTTGATGCATCAAAATTAGATGTTGATGTAATGGAGAAAATCCATCAAATGGGCGGTTTAGAGCTAGT
This sequence comes from Candidatus Nitrosopumilus sp., assembly GCA_029861345.1. Lineage (GTDB taxonomy): Archaea > Thermoproteota > Nitrososphaeria > Nitrososphaerales > Nitrosopumilaceae > Nitrosopumilus. The sequence continues at coordinate 4,336 of JAOTZM010000136.1, read as the reverse complement.
AATGCCAAGCGCATTTGCTGAAACTGATTGTGGTGTTCTTGAAAATTCAGGCCGTATGGTACATGACTTTCAACTAACTGGTACAAGTGTTGATCTACCTATGTTAGGTCATACAGCAGACAGTCCTAAGATGTACAAAGCAATGACCTTTAGTGGTCAAATCCCAGGACCAACAGTTAGAGCTACACAAGGTGATGTCATCAAAATGACACTTACTATCCCAAGCGGTGAAGCTACTGCACACGGAAATGATATGCATGCATCTCAGATGTCATCTGCAAACTTCGGTGCAGTACAACCAGGAGAATCCAAGACATACTGCTACATTGCAGAATCAGCTGGTACTTTCAAATACCATTGTTCCGGTGTTGATTTGGCTGCAATGGACCAACATGTCCTATCCGGCATGTATGGAATTGCCATTGTTGACCCAGCAAACGGATACAAGAAACTAATGGTTGAGAAGACCAGTGGCAGCGGCGAATTGGACAGAAAATTCTATGATGCAGATGCACTAGAATTCCAGTTACAATACAATCAGTTGTACTTAACTGATGGTGGATTTTATGATCAAGGAAAAATGTTCATGCATCATAACACTCACTCTGTAGTTAACGGACTTCCATTTGCTTATGTACCAAACGGTGCTCACAACCTACTCATTAAAGGAGATATGGGTAAGAACATCTTTGTTGCACAACCATGGAATGGACTAGATCTTAAACAATACCAATCACAACTCTTGTATGTTGAAAATGATCAACACGTGAGAATCTTTGTTGAAAACCATGGTAACGAACCACTATTCTTCCACATTGTTGGAGAAATTTTGGATAAAGTTACACAAGGTAACAGAGTACAATCTGCAGCAACTGAGACATGGTTACTTGGTGGCTCACAAGGAATGATTGTTGATTTGGTATTTGATGAACCGGGAACATACGCAGCAGTTAATCATGACTATGCAGCAATTTACACTGGTGCAGCTACAGTCTTTGTAGCAGGTGATCCATTTGGATTAAACCAAGTTTTGGTAGATGGAGGAATCCTAGATTCAGCCGTCCCATCATATGCCTATGTCTTAGGCAATCCAAGTGATGCAGTTCCACCAGCTGGAACAAACACTATTGATCATCCAGCAGTAAATGTTCATGGTATGTATACTGATGAACGTGCAGCCGAAATACAAGCAGACGGTGCAATACCCCTATGGGAAGCTGTACCTGAAGTTGCAAAACAATTAGGCCTATTATAGGCACACATCCTTCTTTTTCTATTTTTAAAACCCTAGTTTAACAACTGTATTCGTCGTTGACATCTTCCATCATTTCCCAAAATTCAAATGCATGATATTGATTAGTTATGTAATAGGGAATAATGCCTATTATCTTAGTTTGAATCTCCGTTACCACAGTCATTTTTTCTAGATCAATACGTGTTGGTATTACATCATTGTACATACTATCAAAGTGAAGAGACAAGTATTGAGCTTCCTTAGCTGTTTCAGAAGTAAACTTTCCTTGAATATTAGTCACCGAATTAGGTTCCAAAAAGACGTCTGATGTATCGAGTACTCCGATATCTCTTCCATCGAAGATCATTGATATTTTGACATCATTGAAACTAGCAGAGAATGGTAATGGGTTACACATTGAGATTTTTCCATTATTCATTAAATCAAAATAACTAAAATTTTGTTTTACTGCCTTAAACTGTAAATAATCTGCTGAAAAAATATTCCAAGCTGAAAAACCTATGGATGCTACTATTACAACAGATGCAACAATTACGATTATAGTATGTTTATTCATTTTCCTTTTTTTATATATCGAGTAATTTTAAAGTCCTAATAAAAACTTCCAATCTCTATATTGCTTTATTATTTTGAATTTTTTTTATTACACTTGAACAATTCCATGATTTATCAAATATTCTAACCCTTTTGCAAATGTCTCGTTATTGATGTTATCTTGAGACCACCATAAGGCATTATTTCTAAACCACTCAGGAATGATTAGTTCTCTGTTTTGAATCTCATCACTTGTTCCTGAAACTATTATTATTTTTTCTTTAATCATAAAGTCTATTCCTCTTACAAATACATCATTGTCAATCTCTTTATCAGCCCACCAGGCAGCACTAAATTTTATCCAGTCCGGAATAAGTACTGCATCTCCAGGATCATACCCTTCTTTAAAACCTGTAATCTTGATTTCTCCTGATTCAAGTGGTTCTACATTAAATGCTACGTGCCAATTTTTCATCTCGTCAATACTTTGAATATTTTTTTTTAGCTCATTATTCACAAAAACGCTAAACTTTTCATCCTCAGAAAATGAAGGAAACTCAAAATTCGCATAAGTTCCAATCGGAAAACTGTTTTGAGTTCTCATTGTAAGCTCTGTTCCTTTTTCATTGAACTGTGGAGCAGTATACCAGGATCCTGAATCATAACGAAAGTAAAATTTTTCTCCATTTCTTTCAGTGTATACAGGTCTAACAAAAGAATCTGTAACCGCAAAGCAGCTGTAATAGTAAATGTCAGATGTAATTGATGGATCTGGATACATTGAAAAATCTACTACTTCTCCAGGTCCTATTTTTTCAATGAAATTCATATTCTGGACGATATCTAGCACCTTCTCATAACCATGGACTACGGCAAATACCTTGGGGTAGTGAATTGTTTTGTCTCCCGTGTTTTGGATTTTTCCTGTAATGTGGCCATCTTCATGTATTATCAAAGTTTTATCATAAAAAACCTCAATTGAGATTGGTTCTTTTTCTGTTTTATCAAAAGTCATCTTTGATGGCATCAAAATAGGTGTATTTCCTATAACTTCTGGGAATTTTATTTTGAATGGAATCTCTTTTCCAGCAGCAAGTGGGACATGTTGAATTGTATTCGAATACATGATATCGTCATCTTTAACTGAAACTGAAATCGTAGGAATCACTGCAAAATTATTTTCATTTTTAACATTACCTACAACTGTATAGATCCCATTTGAATCAAAATATGAAAGAAACTCTTCTTCAGGAATCCACACTTTTGAAGAATGAGTAACTCCAGTTTTAGATTCCAATGCATTGGCAAATGATAATGGTGTAAAAATTAGAAACACAAAGAAAATAGAAATAATTAGGCTTGCATTAATAGTGAACTTCATTCCTAGATGTTGATATTTCTTTAATTAAAACCCTATCTGCATTTCAAAATGATGATAAATTTCTCATAATGAATTATATTCTATCCTTTCTTCCCTTTTTCTATGGGGTTTGATGAATCAGTATTGATATGTGATGAAGTAGATCCTATTTTGAACAAAATCTTAGAAGAAAACGGTTTGAAGGTTTCATATGAACCAGAGATTACTGCTGAGCAGATTCTAGAAAAAATTTCCAATTTCAACATTGTAATTGTTAGAAGTAGAACAATTATTACAAAAGAGATGATCGAAAAGGCAGATAATTGTAAAATTATTGCACGTGTTGGTGTTGGATTGGATAACGTAGATCAAGAATCTGCAAAAGCAAAAAACATTCGTGTGATTAATGCAGTAGAAGGTGCAATGAATGCTGTTGCAGAATTAGTATTAGGATTAATGTTATCTCTTGCAAGACAAACTGTAAGAGGAGATAGAGCCATAAGAAATGAAAAATGGCTAAAAAAAGAACTCAAAGGAACTGAACTTAGAGGAAAATATCTTGGAATTATTGGTTTAGGAAACATTGGAAAAAGACTGGGAAGGCTTGCCCGCGCACTTAACATGAACATTATTGGATATGATGTAATACCTATAGATGAAGAATTCTCAAAAGAAGTTGGTTTAATGAAAGCTGACTTGGGTACGCTTTTACAAAGTTCTGATTATGTTTCAATACATGTTCCATTATTGGATTCAACATACCATCTTTTAAATGCACAAAAAATGTCTACAATGAAAAAAACTGCAAAAATTATCAATACTTCTAGAGGTGGCGTTGTTGATGAGGATGCTCTTTATGAAGCCATCAAAAATGGTACTTTGGGTGGTGCAGCTTTGGATGTGTTTGAAAAGGAACCCGCCATTGGGAACAAACTGGCAGAACTGGACAATGTAATTTTAACACCTCATGTTGGTGCACAAACAAAAGAGGCTCAATCTTTGGCTGCAAATGTAATTGCTGAAAAGATTATCCAGATACTTAGAGGCGTAATCTAGACTTTTTTTTAGTATAATTTCTGTCTAAACTATAAAAATAAGTAAAAAAGCTTGACTCTTACGTGATTAATTATCGTCTCTTTCTTTTTAACATCAATTTGGAGGTTAACATATCGTGTCAAGTAATTACA